>ONNU01000151.1 GCA_900319255.1 uncultured Eubacteriales bacterium | reverse complement strand
CCGTACACCCGTACACCCGGACTTTACAATCCCCCGTCTAACTCAACAGCTCGATTATCCCCACCGCATGCTCCAGCGAATTGTGATATGCATTGAAAAAAGCCCGCTTTAGCTGCATATCATCGCTTATGCTCAGATATTCTCTCCGGTATTTTTTCGACAGCCTTATCTCCTCCCGTATCCGCCCTTTGAGTACAGCTCTGTACGAACCGTTTTCCTTCATGGGTACAGGCTTTGGAGTGAATTTATATCCCGTCATGCGCTGATACAGCTTCATGAATATCCCCGCATTATCCCTGCAGTCGTCTGAATATTCCTCAAGTATCTCCTTATCCCTGTCGCTGGGCGCCGATCTTGACAGGATAGTATACAGCTGCGCGTCATGCAGCTCTGAATTGATATATTCCCCCAGTCTGCGGGGGAGGCTACCGGGCTGGTTCATATGATTACCTCCGTGATATGTTTTGCTTTGCTGAAAAAGCCGGTCAGATAATGTATATTCATCCCTCTGTCACTGTTATGCATGGAAGTTAGTTTTTGCAGTTATATTTCCTGACGAGAATATTAATTGCGGTATTTTTTGTTATAATAAATGATGTATAATTGTCTGCATTATGGGAAACCGGCGCTGCGGAGCATTTCACCAGGGGTTTCCGGAGGCGCAGAAGGAAAGAAAAGGGATAAGAAGATGAGAATGAGAAATAAGCCCTGGGCTAAGCCGGAGCTGGAAGCAAGTGAATATTTTGTGACAGAGCCTGAAAAGCTCCGGGGATGCTGGGAAAGCCGCTATGAAAAGAAGCAGCCCTTTCATATAGAGCTTGGCTGCGGAAAGGGCGGGTTCATCGCTCAGGCTGCAACAAGGAATACGGATATAAATTATCTTGCCATCGACCTGGAGTATAAGATGCTGGGACTTGCAAGGCGCAAGGTGGCAAGGGCATATGAGGAAAAAGGGCTGAGCATCAGCAATCTTATGCTGACGGCTTATAATATTGAAAAGATTTCCCTTATTCTGGATGAAAAGGACAGGGCGGAGCGGATATATATAAATTTCTGCAATCCGTGGCCGAGAAACAAGCATAAAAAACACAGGCTAACTCATCCGAGACAGCTTATGCAGTACAGACAGTTCCTTGTTCCCGGCGGTGAGATATGGTTCAAGACCGATGATGATCCGCTTTTTGAGGAAAGTCTGGAATATTTCAGGGAATGCGGCTTTGAGATCACATATCTGACAAGGGATCTTCATTCAGAGGGACGCAGCGATAATATTGAAACAGAGCATGAAAAGATGTTTTCGGAGGAAGGGATAAAGATAAAATTCCTGACAGCCGTTATGGCTGAGCTTCCGGAAAAGAATGATGATACAGATGATACAGATGATAAGGAGAAGTCTCCGGCAGACGAGGTGTTAGCTTGAAAAGTATCAGAAAAAGAATAATAAGCGCGGCAGCCGGCATGTGCTGTCTGCTGATGTTCACGGGCTGCAGTGAGATCGGCTTCGGGGATCAGGCTATGCTCCGGCCTCCCCGGGCAACAGGCGATCAGGCGGCAATGCAGCAGATCATAAGCGAAGAAGCCGCCGGCAGCTATACTCTGAAATATCCCCAGAACGGAGAATACCGTTCTGCTGTGAATATTTTCAATTCCAGTGACGGCATGGAATATGCGGCGGCGCTTTATTCGACCGAAAATGATTCAAAAATGCACGTCACCATCATGGTGCATGAGGGCGAGCAGTGGCGTTCCCTGGGAAGCTGCAGCAATTCAGGAACCGGCGTTGACCGTATTGTATATCAGGATATCAATTCCGACGGCATAGGGGAATTTCTTATCGGCTGGACGGGATATAATCCCGGTGTGAATACCCTTTCGGTCTATTCTCTTGACAGCGACACGGTGAGAGAGACCCCGCTTGAGGAGCCGTATACAGATTTTGTAATAACCGATCTGACCGGCGACAACAAGGATGATATAGTTCTTCTGTCCCTGAGGAACAATCAGGCTCCTTCCTCGGCAACGCTGATGCAGTATTCGGAGCAGGACAAGCGTCCCATCAGCAAATATGCCATTGAGCTTGACAATGAAGTCACCGCCTTCAACAGTGTTTTCAGCGGAATGATAGACAAGACCACAACAGGCATTATCATAGACGGAGAAAACGCTCTTGAGCAGAATACCACACAGGTAATATATTACGACAAAAACGTCAGGAATCTTGTGAATCCGCTGATAACCGAAACGGACGGCGGACAGAAAAAGAATGTCACCTTCCGGAAAGAGGTCATTACCGCAAGAGATATCAACGGCGACGGTATAATCGAGGTTCCTGTCATAAGTGATATGGCAGCGCCGAAGGATGTCAAGGCTGGCTGTATCTGTTCATGCACCTCATGGAAGCAGATAGATACAAAGGACGACTCCCTGACGGCGAAAATGAATACCATATTCAATTACAATGACGGCTATTATTTTGTAATGCCCGAAAGATGGGGAACGGATGTCACAGCACTGTCCGACAGTGAAGAGCGTCTGCTGACCTTTTACATCTGGAGCAGCAAAACTTCCTCGCTGGGTGACAAGCTGCTTGAAATACACCGTTTCAGCCGTTCCGAATGGGACAAGATGGATCAGACCGATTATATCATGCTCCACAGCGTCAATAACGGCGGACGTGAATATATAATCGCAGGACGCATTTTCATAACCCAGGCTATCGAAACGCTGAATATTTCAAAGGCTGAACTTGAGCGGAACGTAAAGCTTATATGAGGATCTATCACGGCAGGGGCGCAGAGCCAGCCGTAAACATAAAGAAAGGATGACCAGAATGAAAAATATACTTGTAGCAGAGGACGAGACCGCGATCCGTGACTTTGTTGTCATCAATCTTGAAAGAGCGGGCTATAATGTAACGGAGGCTGAAAACGGCGCAGTTGCTCTGAGAAAATATGACGAAGCCAACGGTGATTTTGATATAGCCGTACTTGATATCATGATGCCGGAAATGGACGGACTGACCGTATGCAAGGAGCTGCGCAAGCGCAACGGCGAGCTTGGTGTAATAATGCTCACCGCAAAGACACAGGAAATGGACAAGGTTACCGGACTTATGCACGGCGCAGACGACTATGTGACAAAGCCCTTTTCACCCATGGAGCTGGTCGCAAGAGTAGACGCTCTTTACCGCAGAATAGCCATCTCCGAGATGAGAAGCGAGAATAATTTCAAGGAGGAGATCAAATCCGGTGACTTTGCACTGAACCTTAAAAATCACTCCCTCAAGAAAAACGGCAGGCTTATCGAGCTTACCCAGGTGGAATTCCAGATCATGGAATATTTCTTCTCAAACCCCGGCACAGCTCTGGACAGAAGCGCAATACTCAAATATGTATGGGGCGAGCAGTATGTAGGCGAGGAAAAGATCGTGGATGTTAATATCCGCCGTCTCAGAATGAAGGTGGAGGATAATCCCTCATCCCCAAAATACATAGTCACCGTCTGGGGTCTCGGCTATAAATGGGAAGCGTGAGTATTTAGTTTAAGTGATTAGTTTATCTGGCTGTGAGGCTGACTGAGAGGGTTAGTTATTTATTTTTCAGTTTTCCGTTAGCCGCCAGGAAGGGAGTTTGTTTTGAAGGGAATTACAAAACGGTGGGTGCTGAACACCTTTGCTGTTATACTTATCATATTATGTATTCTGATAATAGCCTTTGCGCTGATCGTTCAGAATTTTTATTACAGCGGAATAAGACAGACTCTCAACGGCAGAGCCAGCGAGCTTGTCAATATTTTCAGCGATTATAATAACAGCTTCATTGATACCGCAAAGGAATATGTCGAGAGCTTTCCTGACAAGGAAAAAATGGAGCTGATGGTAATAGATGAACATGGAAACGCCGTAATTAATTCCACCGGCTTTTCCCCCGATAATGAAGAAGCTATGATCGACTATGACAGGGCGCTGAGCAGTCCCGATCACTGCGGCGACTGGCACGGTGAGATCAGCTCCGGTGAAAATGTCATGGCGCTTACAAGAGTTATCACCGACACCGGCAATAATCCGGTGGGCGCGATACGGTATGTTGTTTCCCTGGAGGAGGCGGACAGAAAGATATTCATTGCAATATCGGCGGTCTGCCTTGTGGGAATACTTATAATGTTCTTTATCTTTATATCCAGCACCTACTTCCTCAGCTCCATTGTCCGGCCTGTCCGGGAGATAAGTGCCACCGCAAAAAAGATCGCTCAGGGAGATTTCAACGCCCGGATAGACAAATTCTATGATGATGAAATAGGCGATTTGTGCGATACCATCAATTACATGGCGGGAGAGCTGGGAACGGCTGACAAAATGAAAAACGACTTTATCTCCTCAGTATCCCATGAGCTGCGCACACCGCTGACGGCCATCAAGGGCTGGGCTGAAACCATGCAGCTTGACGGCTTTCAGGACAAGCGCACCCTTGAAAAGGGCATCGGCATAATTATCAAGGAGACCGAACGTCTCGGAGGCATCGTTGAGGAGGTGCTTGACTTCTCAAGGATACAGCAGGATCGCATGGTTCTTATCATGGACAGGGTGGATCTTATCGCAGAGCTGGATGAATCTATATATATGCTCAAGGAAAGAGCCACCCGTGAAAATAAGCATATCATCTATGAAGCGCCGGAAATGCTGCCTATCATCATGGGCGACAGGAACCGTCTGCGTCAGGTGTTTATGAATATAATTGACAATGCGCTGAAATATTCATCCTCGGACGGCGTTGTCAATATCAATGCAGATCATGTGGAGGATGATATTATCATCACCGTAGCGGATAACGGCTGCGGTATTTCCGCAGAGGATCTGCCGAAGGTAAAGCAGAAATTCTATAAGGCTAACCAGACCGTAAGAGGCTCCGGAATCGGACTTGCGGTAGCTGACGAGATCATCCGGCTCCACAGCGGAACCCTTGATATCGACAGCACAGAGGGCAAGGGAACGACAGTAACAATAACTATCCCTGTCATAAAGGAGCAGCCCGAAAGCGAGGAAGAGCAGCCTGATGATGAATAAAACTACTGTATTAATGCGTGTTTTTGTACATTATTCAGATTATTGAATTCACCGCAAAGGTGTATTTTCAGATTGAGCTTTATCCCCTTGAATGAAAAAATACCAAATTGTAACTGCTAAAGTCCGGATTGCTGAGGGGGGATAAGGAAAGGGGATTCAAAAAGGGGGAAAACTCAAGGGGGACACCCCTTGTAGTTTCCACCTTTTGACCCGCGAAAGCAGAAATACTACTAAAGCATGACTAAAGGCATTAAAGCGGAACATTGAATTTCCTTTATCCGCCCGTAACAGAGATGTCAGGTTCACGGATTCAGGTAAGAGGTATAACTAAAGGGAAAAAGGAAGGTTATATATGAAAAAGGAAAAAACGAAGCTTATCACCTCCATAGGCGGTCAGGCGCTTATTGAGGGAATAATGATGAGAGGCCCGAAGAAAAGCACCATCGCTGTCAGAAAAAGCGACGGCAGCATTGAGCTGGAGGATATAAAGCCTCTGGACTGGGCAAAAAAGCATAAGATACTGCGCCTGCCGCTGATAAGGGGCGTTGTGGGAATGATAGATTCGCTGGTAACAGGCGAAAGAGCACTTATGAAATCTGCGGACAAGGCGCTTGACGGTCAGGAGGAGACAGACGAAGAGCCGTCAAAGCTGGATATGTGGCTTGAAAAGCACTTCGGTGATAAGATCGTCAATATTGTAATGGTGGTATCCACCGTGATCGCTGTGCTTTTCTGTATAGCATTATTCTATTTTCTTCCCACATGGCTTTTCAACTTTTCATCAGAGGCTCTGAACTTTATGAAGGAGCCTGTACTGGGCATGGAGCGCTTCTGGCAGTCCGCATATGAGGGCATTATCAGGATCATTCTTTTCCTTATATATATGTGCTTCTGCACCCTCAACAAGGATGTCAAAAGGGTTTTCCAGTATCACGGCGCTGAGCATAAGACTATTTTCTGCTATGAATACGGTCTTGATCTCACCGTTGAAAACGTCAGAAAGCAGATCCGTTTCCATCCCCGCTGCGGTACAAGCTTTCTTGTGCTTATGCTGATCGTGGGTATCATTATCGGTCTGTTCATTCCGATAAATGACCCGGTGCTGAGACCGATAGTAAAATTCTGTCTGCTTCCGCTGACGGTGGGAATAGGCTATGAGCTTATCAAGATCTGCGGAAGGCATGACAATGTAGTAACAAGAATAATAGCGGCTCCTGGTGTATGGATGCAGCATATCACCACAAAGGAGCCTGACGACAGAATGATCGAGGTCGCTATTGAGGCGATGAAGGATGTTATTCCCGAAAACGGCGAGGACAGGATAGCATGACATATGGAGAGCTGCTCAGTCAGGCAGCGGAAAGACTGCGCTCAGCCGGCAATGAAAACCCCCACGGGGAGGCAAGGATCCTGCTGGAGCATTTTGCAGGACTTGACAGATTATCCCTTATCGAAAAAAGAAACACTTCCGTGGGCAGCGCTGAGCTTGGTGAAATAACAGCGGCTGTTGAAAAACGCTGCACAGGCTTTCCGATACAGTATATTCTCGGGCAGTGGGAATTTATGGGACTGCCGCTGACGGTAGGCGAGGGGGTGCTGATACCCCGGGATGATACGGAGGTATGCGTGCGGGAATGTATTTCGGCGCTTGGAAAAAAGCCCGGAAGAAAGCTGCGCATCCTTGAGCTTTGCAGCGGCAGCGGAGCCATTGCCCTTGCCCTTGCAAAGGAATATCCGGATGCCCGGGTAAATGCGTTGGAGCTTTCGGATCAGGCGTTCAATCATCTTTGCAGGAATATCGCGCTTAACGGCATGGAGGGAAGAGTTATTCCGATAAAGGCTGATATATTCACATCCTCTGATGATTTCGGGGATATGACATTCGATGCTCTGATCTCAAATCCGCCGTATATCAGGAAGGATGAGATATCATCATTGCAGAAAGAGGTAGGCTTTGAGCCGGTGATGGCGCTTGACGGCGGCGAGGACGGACTGGATTTCTACCGATGCATAGCGGAAAACTGGCTGAGCAGACTTGCTCCGGGAGGGATAATTTCCCTTGAGATCGGTGAAGATCAGGCGGCAGCGGTCACACAGCTCCTGAGTGCAAACGGTGTTTCCGATATAAGAACGGTAAAGGATATTGCCGGGCTTGACCGTTGCGTGGCGGGCAGGCGGTTGTAGGTTTTAGTTATTAGTAAAATTTCGAATTTGGAATTTGGAAAGCAGACCGTGCCAAAAGTCATAGAGTTTAACCCCTCCGCCCCTGCGGGGCACCTCCCCTAAAGGGGAGGCTTGATAAGAGGCT
>ONNU01000056.1 GCA_900319255.1 uncultured Eubacteriales bacterium | reverse complement strand
GAGGATGGGATTCGAACCCATGTGTCCTTTCGGACAAACGGTTTTCAAGACCGCCTCGTTATGACCGCTTCGATACCTCTCCGTGTTTGTCCTGACGACTTCATTATAATAACATATTTACATTGCTTTGTCAACACTTTTTTTAAAATTATCTGTTTTTATTTTCCTTTTTCATCCATTTTTTCAGGATCATAATGAAAAGCCCTTATAAATAGCCCATTTCCTTAGCTTTGAGGATCTCGTATTTATAGCCGTCAGAGTTCCAGCTGTCGATATGATATCCGCTTTCAGTCCTGCTCAGAACACAATCCGAGCCTGAAAGACAGCAGTCAAAAACTCCGCTGACCTTTTTTGGGGAGGGGACAAAAACTTTATTATTCTTTTGCTGAACGATGGAAAGAGCTGAAAAAAACTCCTTGATATCCTCCGGCGTAAAATCAACTGCATTATAATAGGCAAAAACCTCAATACAGCTTTTTATCAGACTAAAGCTTTGCATCTGGGAATAATCAACAAGAGAATGGGGGTTATTATAAAAATACTTTGCTTCCTCCATATTGATAAGGCTCAGAACATCACTCATTTTTATCATCCTCACTTTTTCCGATAATTTCATATTTGTTTGTGACAACGGACAGAAGTGTAGTATATAATCTTTCCGGGTCGTCATAGAAATTATCCCTGACGGCATTTGCTTCTGAAATATCGGGAACAAATACTGTCAGTGACATAAGATCCCTCATCCCGTCAGTGATCCTGATATTAACGTCAAAGCCGCCGTTTTCAGCCTTTGAGATAGTCACCGGGTTTTCTTTTTCCAGCTGTTTTCTTTCGATAAGCTTCAGCACAAGAGAAAGAGCCTTCTGCCGGATATATGAAGGCAGCTCGGAGCTTAACTGCTGTGAGATCAGCTTTCCGTTTTTTGTGACCTCGATAATATTATTTTCCTCATCGCTGTATCTGATATTATTCTGTTTGATAAGCTCCGATACGGCAGAATTTATTTCAAAATAATTGGCGATACCGTTGGACTGTATAAGCTGCGTCAGCTCATCGCCTGAAAATGGTTTATCAATTCTTGAAAGAATATAGCATATGAGAATACCGATATCCTCAGTATTTCTTAATCCGCCTGGCTCTATCCCAGCAGGGAAAGCATCAAAATACATAAAATAGACCCCCTTTGACCGTAGTACACCATAATGTAAATATATTTTATCATATATTTTTTGCTTATTCAATCGCAGGAGAAAATAATTATAAAAAAGAATCCCTGCGCATACAATATCATACGGTCACGCAGCGTTTTTATAACACATGAATTCGTAGAACAGACATCTCTGTTGCGGTCTCAACAAGAAAATCCGCTGTTCCACTTTAATGACCTGAGTCATACTTCTTTAGTCCCCCTTTTTTGCAATCCCCTTTCCTTATCCCTTGTAGAAATCCGGACTCCATCGGCTAAGAGTTGGTATTTTTTCATTTGAGCAGGTAACACATTATATTCGTTTATTTCAGCTTTTACAGGGCTTCTTATTTATTTTTCAACACTATTACGCTATTGATAAAACGATCTCAAAGATATCCGGCAGCTATAATATCAGTAATCTTTCAACAAATGTGATTGCTTTTATTCACAAATATTCACTCTCATATTTGTAAAAAAGTATAAATTCCATGTAGGAATTAAATAAATGTTTGATTTTATTTTCTTGAAGTGTTATAATGTTTATAAGGGATAAGTGGAAATTATTTGGTTATTTTTGACAAAGAGGGTGAGATCGATGAATAAAACCAAATCGTTCAGCTTGAAAAATACAGCGATAATTTTATCAGCGGTCTTTCTGATATTGGGAATATTTTTCATAAATTCCCGGCAGGAAGCAAGCGCAGCATCAGGGATCCGCATTTCGGTTTCCTCGTCAATGACATCACAATATACCGGTTCGATAATTACTGTCAATGCTACCGGTTCCGGCGGTAATGCGCCTTACTATTATAAGTTTATGTATAAGGTGGGGAGCGGAGGCTGGATAGTCACTCAGAATTACAGCAAGACCAGCTCAAACAAGTTCACAGCATCCACGGCAGGCGCCTATACTGTAAGATCATATGTAAAGGACAGCGCCGGAAGAGAGGTTTACTGTGACCTGAACATGACCATCAAGAACAAATATGTTTCCCCGGTCAATAAATCCACTGTTTCGGCGACCGTATTATCAAAGGGCGGCTCCATAACCGTCAAGGGCATCGGTACAGGAGGAACAACGCCTTATAAATTCAAGTATTATTATGTCGATCAGCAGGGTACTCAGAAGGTCATCAAGGACTACAGCACAGCAACCTCTGCAAGCATCAAATTCTATTATGCCGGATATTATACCGTGCATTGTACGATGAAGGACAAGGACGGCAAGGTTCTTGACAAGTCATTTAATATCACTGTCAAAAGCAATACCGGCTCAGCTCTTTCAAATACCTCGTGGCTGTCATCATATACAGTTTTCGTCAAGGGAAAAATTGATATCAACGGCAGAGCATCCGGAGGAAATCAGCCATATCAGTATCAGTATTATTATTCCGTAGACGGCTCCGCATATAAAAAGATAGCCGGCTATACCAAATCTTCAAAGCAAAGCTTCACATTCCCCACATCCGGATATTACAAAATAAAGATCATCGCAAAGGATTATTCCGGAAAGACATCCGAGATCATCAAGAATATCACTTCAAAGGAAAATACCAACAAGACCCTTTCGCTTAATTCAACGGTGAATACAACATCGCTTGTGGATCAGAACTGTACCGTTACGATCTCAGCAGAGGGCGCAGGAGGAACCTTGCCCCACAGATATGCTTATTATTATAAGATTGCAAACGGCGAATGGAAACAGATCAAGGATTTCTCCACTTCCAAAAAGGTCACATGGAAAATAACCGGCAGAGGGCTTTATACCTTCAAAACAGTGCTGAAGGATTCCGCTGATAAGACCGTTCAAAAAACTGTCGGAGTTACTTCCATAACAAAGGTCGCAGATTCATCCATCACGGAGGCTTACAGGAAGGAATATGGTCTTTCAATGCCGCTCACACTGAAAAGCGGAGGAAACGGAGCAACCTATGAGGTATATTCCAGAAATCCCGGCACAAGCCAATGGGATAAGCTGCAGTCCTACAAATCAAACCGCAATCTGACACTTCGCCCGAGATATCTCGGAACAACAGCATTCCTCGTTAATACAAAGGTAAACAATAAAGTAACCGCTTCATATTTCAAAGTAACAACATTTATCCCTGCCGCAATAAACGAGGAGCTTACGCTTATCAATAAGGAAAGACAGCAGGCTGGACTGACTGCATTGAAGCTTGATAATAATCTGGTCTTTGTCGCAAATGTACGCGCTGAGGAAATAGAAAAGTCCTATTCACACGTAAGACCGGACGGCACAAAATGCTTTACTATTCTGCAGGAATATGGCATACCGACACCCGGTGCTTCGGGAGAAAATATTGCATGGGGCTATCCTGATATAAAATCAGTAATGGTCGGCTGGATGAATTCCGTTCAGCACCGTGAAAATATCCTTAGTCCCAAATTCAAAAAGGTCGGTATCGGCATCAACGGAAAATACTGGACACAGATGTTCTCAAGCTGATATGATCTGAATAAAAAACGGGCTGCCGCATTGTATGAGCTTTGCGGCAGTCTTTTTGTTCATGTGATCTTGAATATCCGGGCGCCAGCTTATGCCCGGGATGAAATGAAGGAGGAGTGAAAAATGACCGAAGAACAAAGGGAGCTTATCAGAAAAATGCAGCAAACCGGAGTAACACAGGAGGAGGCTTTTCATTTTTTTGATTCTCTTGAAGCTGTATCCATACCCTTTATGAAAGGCAGATGGAAAGGCTCAGAATGTATAACAGGACATATCATGGATGGAATGCTGTCCATCGCTCCGTGGCACGGGAAGGCTTTTATCACGCCGGAGGCAGTTCATCCCCTTGTTTTCACTGACAGGGCAGGGAAGAGGTACTGCGTTGATCCGAAAAAAGTCTTTCGCTTTATCGAAAACAAAGCTTCGATGATGGTACTGTCAGACTTTACAAGAAAGCACAGGGACGGCAGCTTTGACGCCCATAAGCTCGATCTGATATTCAGATCCTTCAGAACAGGACGTCCCAAGGCAAGACTGAGAGAGCTTAGTTTCAGAGGAAAAGTCACCGCAGCTATGATATATGACGAGCTTGCGATAATAGATGTATTCAGAAAAATTGATAAAAACACAGTTCTCGGCGTTATGGATATCAAGGGACGATACGGAAAAAAGGGCTATTTCTTTTTGCTTGAAAGAGAATAAACGACATATTCCGGACAGCTTTTGCATCTTGAGCCTGTTTTCTGCATCTTACCGCCGAAACTGTTGTCAGGATGAAAAAAGTAGGTTATACTTGATCCATCACAAAACGAAAGGATGTTTTTTATGGGACTTGTTTATCTTATTCTTTTTGCATTTGCAGAGATTCTGCTTGTGGTGCTGACCTGCACTAAATTCAATGAGAAAACCAGGTGGATTACAAACCGCGCTATCATCAGAGCGGCTGAGGCTGTATTATTGGTGGGAATAGTTCTTATTCCTGCGGTACATATGAAATGGCGCTTTGCAGCGGCGATCATCGTGCTTGCGATCCGCTGCGTATTTGACGGCATAATGTGGCTTGTCAGACACAAAAAGATCCAGGGTCAGAAAAAAGCCGGCTGGTCGATAGTTAATTGCCTTGTATCTATTCTTCTTATCGCAGTCACACTGATCCCCTCATTCATCTTTTCCAATTACAACGGTCTGCCCACAACCGGCAAATATCAGGTAAAAACAGCAGACGCTATTCTTGTTGACAAAAGCAGACCGGATACATTTGAAAACGACGGTTCTTTCAGAGAGGTTCCTGCGCATTTCTTCTATCCTGACAGCAGCGATGGGAATTATCCCCTTGTAGTTTTCTCACATGGAGCATTCGGGTATTACCAGAGCAATTTTTCAACCTACGAAGAGCTTGCAAGCAACGGATATGTTGTGGCAGCTCTGGATCATCCCCATCATTCATTCTTCTCAAATGATACGAGCGGAAAAACGGTTATCGTAGACTCTGAATTCATGAACAACGTTATGGGAATAAACGATACTACAAGCGAGGAAAAGATCTATGAGATCACAAAGTCATGGATGAAGCTCAGAACAGATGATGAAAACTTCGTTCTTGATACCATTCAGCAGGCAAAAGCTTCCGGCAGCCTCAGCGATGCATGGTATACCGAAAATGCAGATACAATACTTTCAGTACTTTCAAAAACCGATACTGACAAAATAGGACTTTTCGGTCATTCACTCGGCGGAGCAACAAGCGCAGCTGTAGGCAGAGAAAGAAATGATATTGACGCTGTTATTGTTCTTGACGGCACGATGCTGGGCGAAAGAGTCAGCGTAAATGACGGCAAATCTGAATATATCAGGGAAGCTTATCCTGTTCCGATACTTGATTTCACAAAAGAAATAGATTATAATGACAGAGAACAGTTTAAGGATAAGAACGGCTACGCATATGTAAATGAGTATGTTATAGATAATGCAGTGGACGGCAAAACCGTTGTATTTTCAGGGGTAGGACATATGGACTTTACCGATCTTCCGCTGATCTCCCCGACCATCGCATCAATGCTGGGTAGCGGTAATATTGACCATGAGAAAACTCTGAATACCATAAACGGTCTTGTTCTTGACTGGTTCAACTATTATTTAAAGAATGAAGGAACGCTTGATATTCAGGCAAAGTATTGAAAATGCAGACAAAAATCACCAGAATAGACCGTGAAAAGCCTGAGCTTCTCGAGATACATTGTCATGCGATAAGCGACGAAATCCGTGAGATCATAGCTTTTGTCAAATCAAGAGAGGGTCAGCTGACAGCAACAGCCGATGACAGACTTTATGAAATAGCCGTTACGGATATTTTCTATAATGTTACGCATACTTTTGATAAAAATGAAAAAAGGTTCAACAAGAAATTCATCGCAGAAAACTTCGGCAAGGAAGAGGATGACCGTGTCGAACAATTTATCAAGGATACATATAATCTCCGCAAGAAGAAAAAACGCTGAGCTAAGAAAAAATCTGATATCTCAAACTAAAAAGCCGATGGACACAAAGTTCATCAGCTTTTTTCTGTCTATTCAGTTTATTTTATGTCCTCCGGCGCAATTATATATTCTGCCGGGACCTCATCCGTAAGCCAGACACCATTGGACGACCGGTAAAGCTTATGCCCGGACTGCGCAAGCTCTTTTGCTTTAATTATGAGAATAACAGGCTTTCCGTGTCTTTTGCCCACCTCTTCAGCAGTCGCAGTATCCGGAGAAATATGGACAAACTGTCTTGACATAGGCTTGAGACCGTCCTTGAGAATATCAGGAAGAGATCTTGTCGCAGTGCCGTGATAAAGAAACTCAGGCGGCTCCGGCTGTTCCATTTCAATTACGACACCAGGGATGGAGTGTCCCTGATTTGCCCGTATCCTTGTATGATCCTCATTGAAGGAATACCTGCCCTTTGCATCATCTGCAACAATCTTTTCAAGAATGTCCATGTCTGTTACGGGATACGCTGTTTTCAGCGCAGAAATTATAGCCTCAGTATCAGCCCAGCCGCCGTCAAGATCAATATAAAAGGGTTCCGTACAATGCCTGAGCAGATAAGAAAGCTTTTTGCTTATCTTCGTAAGTTCCATAATATTTCACCTCTGTCTGTATTTTCGCATCAGTGTTTTCTCCGCACACCGAAAATAATCTCTTTGAATATTATAGCACATACAGTTATAAAATACTATCAGAGTATTTAAGTTCAAAGCTCAAACCAAGATTTTTTGAATTAAAATAATCACTAACAACGTTCGTGTAAAATATTTCTGGGACTTTTCATAGAAGTTGGCTGAGAATAATTTCATTCTCCCCTTACTACCTAAGTATAACACGCG
>ONNU01000116.1 GCA_900319255.1 uncultured Eubacteriales bacterium | reverse complement strand
GAGCCATACTTCATTAGCATTTCTGCTTTGGTGGGTCAAAAGGTGGAAACCCCTTTCCTTATCCCACTGCGGGGGCAGACTTTTATGACTAAGATATGGCATTGTCGGGAACTTTACAAAAGAAGATTCCTGTTGTGGATGACTGAGAAGTAAAACATAGCTGAAAATTTGCACAAATAAAAGGGTTTTAGTGCTCTCCGCCATTGAGTTTCACTGATTTATATAATATATCAGCTAACCCCTTAGCTTCAGCAAAAGCTTAACAGCTTTGAATAGGGCTGAAAGCATGGCGGGGATCAGAAACAGCAGTCTGATCTTTGCGGTGAGTTCCAGCTCTGCTGCGGTTTTTTCCGCAAGAAAGCCTGCGCTTATGTCGATGCTGTGCTTTTTGACCACTGAATGCTCCCTCAGCACCGATACCGGCAGATATACCGCTGAGCATACATATCCGTATTTTATCGCCGTATCTGCCGCATCCTCGCCTGCAACACAGATCCTGATATTCAGCCGGGTGATGTATAAATGTCTGCCCAGCTTTTTCAGAACGTCTGTGACTATCGCTGCGGCTTCCTTCAGAATATCAATTATTCCGCTCACCCCGTGCTTATCAAGAAGCTGCTTTACCATGCCCGGCTTTTTTTCCTTCGGCTTTTCTTCCTCCGGTTTCTTTTTTTCCGGCTTCTTCTTTTTGGGCTTTTTCGGCTTTTCAGGATATAGCGTGAATTTCAGGAACATATATCCTGCCCTCAGCTTTGTTTCCTCGCCGTAATCCAACCAGATCTTCAGCGGAAACATCAGCAGTATCAGTATCACCGCTATTATGCCGAGAATTATCATCAGCGCTTTCATGTTGCTTCACCGCTGTCCGGGTCTGGTTCGCTGTCGTTATTGTTATCGTTATCGTTTTCGCTGTCCTGATCCACCGGTATCGGCGGAAGCTCGTCGAGAGATGTGATATTGAAGCAGCGCAGGAAATGCTCGGTCGTACCGTATACAAGGGGGCGTCCCGGAAGCTCAAGCCTGCCCTTTTCCTCGATAAGCTGACGGGAAATAAGGCTTGCTACAACTCCCGAGCAGTCAACTCCCCTGATCTGCTCCACAAATGCCTTTGTCACCGGCTGGTTATATGCGATGACCGCAAGAACCTCGCTTGCCGCCTGAGAAAGCGGGGTATTTCTTCTTATATCCATTATTGTACGGATCGGGTCGGCATATTCCTCCACAGTACACATCTGATAGCTTTCCTTTAGTTTCACTATCCTGATGCCGCTGTCCCGGTTCTTATAATCACTTTTCAGCTCCTCACAAAGAGAAACCGCCTTTGAAGTATCTATTTCAAGTGTCTGGGCTATCCTTTCCGCTTCAACGGGAGTTCCGCAGGCAAAAAGTATAGCTTCAACCGTGCTTTTCAGTTTTTCTTCGTTCATTTCCTGCTCCTCCGCTGATAAGTCTGAGCTGCTGACCCTCGCCGCCCTCGTCATCGTCATCCACCCTTATGCGCTTGCCCTTTATCAGTTCAAGCACCGCAAGAAAGGTTGCGACAAGCTCGCTTCTGTCATGGGCATCATCAAAAACGCTTTCATATCTGACCCTTCTGCCGTTCCACAGCTTTCTCATAACGCCCACGATCTTTGAGCTGACAGATACTATTCTTCTTTTAACAATGCCGGAAAAAGCCTCCTCCGGCGGCGGGAGCTTTTCCTTGCCCCTGCCCACTGCCGAAAGATAGGGCGCGATCAGCGCATCCGGCGGATGGCTCCGTTTATAGCGCATATCAGCCTTGATCTTTGCAGGCTCTCTGCAGAAGCTGTCAAAGCTGATAAGGCTGCTGAGCGTTTTTGCCACAAGCTTACATTTCTTATATTCGATAAGCTGACCGGAAAGCTCCCGGCGCAGCTCCTCACCCTCTTCATGTTTGGGAAGAAGCATTGCGGATTTTATCTGGATAAGACGCGAAGCCATATCCAGAAATTCTCCTGCGATCTCCAGATCCTGCTCCTGCATCATGCGCATATGCTCCATATACTGCTCCAGCAGCTCCGAGATCATTATATCATATATATTAAGCTTATTCTTTTCTATCAGATGCAGCAGAAGATCCAGCGGACCTTCAAAGGCATCCAACCGGTAAGATATCTTTTCCAATTCGATCTACCTCTGTTATCAGAATGCCCAGGAAAACGGCAGATAAGTCAGCCATGAGACGATTCCGTAAAAAAAGTTATTTGCAACAGTAAGCACACCGTTCAGTCCGCCCAGCATGATAAGGATGAAAAGACCCAGAGAAAGATATCTTTCCCTCTGCAGGATCCAGATAACAGCCTTATCGGGAAGGAATGCCATCAGGATCTTTGAGCCGTCAAGGGGCGGTATCGGGATGAAGTTAAAGACCGCAAGACCGATATTGATGGAAACAAGGAACTGAAAAAACAGGAAAATATATGCCGTGAAATCGTTATACGGAATAATATTATTTGCCACCATAGCAGCAAGACCGTTTCTGATAAGACCTGCCACAACAGCTGCAAGAAGATTCGATACAGGTCCTGCAAGCGCTGTCAGCGCCATACCTGCCTTGGGATTTTTGAAATATCTTGAATTGACCGGCACAGGCTTTGCCCAGCCGAAGCCGATGATAAGCAGCAGCGCCGCGCCGAGATAATCAATGTGCGCCAGAGGATTAAGCGTCAGCCTGCCTTCTCTTTTTGCCGTATCATCGCCAAGCTTATGCGCCACAAAGCCGTGGGCACATTCATGCAGCGGCAATACAAGGAAAATTATCAGCAGGTTTGACAGTATATACATCAGGATCGTCAAGAAATTGGCTTGTCCTGAACGCAGCAAACTGATTAACATTATCCTTCCTCCTTACTCTGAGATAATTTTATTTGATCCTGAATCCGTTAAACCGACATCTCCACTGCGGATGGAAAAAGAAAATCCGCCGTTCCACTTTAATGTCCTGAGTCATACTTCATTAGTGTTTCTGCTTTGGTGAATCAAAGCTCATCTGAAAATGCACCCTTTTGGCAAATATGATAATCCTGATTAATGAATAAAACTACTCATAAATACAGTTGTTCTTTATATTTTTACCGTTGGGCTACACGGATTCAGGTTGATTATAAAACGAAAAGCCCGTGTTTTTGCGGCAAAAGTCAGTTTTTCAGCCTTTCAGCGCCCGCAGCCTCCCCAAAGGCTGGCGAAACTTTTACAATTAGAAATAACGACATTTCCGGGGCTGCGTCTATAACCAAATTACGCAGAATCCTGACGTAATGCAGGATCCTGCGTTTTTTTGCAGAACTATTAATCCGACGAAGAAGCAAGCTGCTCGCCTTCATCGTTTTCATCGGTATCATCAAGCTCGTCCTCAACATAGCCAAGCTCAAGAACCTCGCCGCAGCAGGGACATTTGATAACTCCCGAATTAAGAGAATCCTCACTGAGATATGTGGTTTTTCCGCAGGTAGGACAGCTCACCTCATATGCCAGGTCATCGCCTGAGCCCTGGTCATCGTAGCTGATGCTCTCGAAATCATCCTCGCAAAGAAGATCCTCAACGCCTGCGAGATCCTCGCTGATGCCGTCAACCTGATCGCAGACGTCATCATAGCACTGCTCAAGCTCCTTGATCTCCTCAGCCATCTCGCAAAGAAGATCCGCAATATTTCTGAATACCTTTGTCTGCTTATCCTTCGGGTCAAGCTCCAAGCCGTCGATAAGACCCTTCACATAAGCTGCTTTTTCACTAAGCTGCATAAAATACTAACTCCCCTCAAACGAAGATCAGGCTCTGGACATATACTCGCCTGTTCTTGTATCAATCTGGATCTTGTCGCCCTCGTTGATAAAGATCGGAACCTTGATCTCTGCGCCGGTCTCAAGGGTAGCGGGCTTTGTTACGTTAGTAGCTGTATCGCCCTTAACGCCCGGCTCAGTCTGAGTTACCTCAAGCTCAACGAATGTAGGAGGCTCAACGCCGAAAACATTGCCCTTGTAGGACATGATCTTGCAGATCATATTTTCCTTGACGAACTTGAAGTTATCGCCGAGAACGCCTGCATTGATGGGGAGCTGCTCATATGTCTCGTTATCCATGAAGTAATAGAGATCGCCGTCATTATAGAGATACTCCATATCCTTTCTCTCAATGAAAGCTGTAGGATACTTATCATTAGGGTTGAAGGTCTTTTCAACAACTGCGCCAGTGATCACGTTTCTGATCTTTGTGCGGACAAAAGCTGCGCCCTTGCCGGGTTTAACGTGCTGGAACTCGATGATAGAAACTACCTGACCGTCCATCTCAAATGTAACGCCATTTCTGAAATCGCCTGCTGTAATCATTATGAAATCCTCCTGTTTTTTACGGAAAGACACCTGAAAGCGGTTCGTTCCCTTATTTTTATCTTACACGGACGACCCCTGTCATCCGCAGAAAAACAGCCGATAAGCTTTTTACATTATACTATACTGAGGGGGAAATTGCAAGGATAAATTCAAATTTACACTGCGCTCCGTACATTTTTATTTAAGCGATACAATATCCCATCTTATTTTTATTTTTTTCTGTCGAAACCTTTATCAGCACGCATCCCGCGGAAGCGCCGCCTTCGGCTGCTGAATGAATACTGAAAAGTGAAAACTGAAAAATCAATAATTCCTGATTCAATATAATTCCACTTTCCAAATTCCAGATTTTTCAGGAATCAAACTGCTTTGACGATCAGAACCTTAGAGATCCTTCTGTCCTCGACCTCCTGAACGGTAAAGCGGGTGCCGTTTATCATGATAGAGGGATGCTCGCCGCTTTTGGGGATGTGTCCCATCCTGTCAAGCATTATTCCCGCTACTGTATCATCCTGCTCATCCTCGAAATCAAGCCCTGTCAGCTCGCCGATCTCATCAAGGGAGGTAGAGCCTGACACAGTGAAGCTGCGTTCATCGACCTTTTCGATCTCCTCAGCCTCGTTGTCATATTCATCCTGTATATTGCCCACAATGGATTCGATAAGATCCTCCATTGTGATAATGCCGCCTGTGCCGCCGAATTCATCAACGACAACTGCGATCTGGGTCTTGTTTTCGGTCATATACTCAAACATTTCGCTGCAGCGCTTTGATTCCGGCACGAACACAGCTTCCTTGAGCATTTCCTTTTCTATCTTTTCATCCGGCACACCGGTGCTGACATATTTCAGAAGATCCTTGACATACAGTATCCCCACAATGTCATCAATATCATCACCATATACCGGAAGCCTTGATTTTCCGCTTTCTATCGCAGCGCAGGCAGCCTTTGTGATCTCCGTGCCCTGCTTTACGGCAACTACATCCTTGCGGTGAGTCATTATCTCGCCTACGGTTATATCGTCAAAGTCAAGGATGTTTTCGATCATATCCTTGGTATTGCCCTCGATAACGCCGTTTTCCTCGCCTTCGTCCACCATCTGGAGAATTTCTTCCTCTGCGCGACGATTTGCATCATCTTTTGTATTTTTTTCATCGGGTCTGAGAATAATATCAGAAAGAAGGTCGGATAAAGCAGACAGGGGCACGCATATCCCAAGCAAAAAACTGAATATCCCTGCCATGCCCGAAAGCATACCCTCAGCCCTGAGCCTGCCTGCCTTTTCGGGGAGTGAAATGCCGAAAACCGAAAGCAGGAAAAACGACAGCAGGAATATCACACCGCTGCACAGCGCCCCTGATAACACCGCATTATCTCTCAGCGGAGTCTGACCCAGAGCCAGCATCAGCAGCGGATCTCCCAGAAGCTGGACTGCGATCAGATAAAGCCCGCCGAAAGCGGTTATCCCCATATGGGCATATTTTGTATAAATGTCCTCCTTATCAAGAAGGGCAGCTGCTTTTTTTGATTTTTTATCACCGTGATCCGCAGCTTTTTTTATTTCAGTCTGAGAAGCGGTGGAGACCGATCCGCAGAAAAGCGACAGCAGGATCACTATACCAAACAACACCATGACGACCGCTGCCTTTATCATAACAGCGTTAGTTCCGACTGAGATCAGCAGTGAAAAAAAACTGCCGTCCGCATCAGCGCTCATATAAACACCTCTTTTTAAACATATGACTATTTTCACAACGTCTGTCAGGAACCCGGTCAGACACCGGAAAAGTCCTATTTCAATAATACGAAAAAACACATCCTATGTCAACGGTCATTTTTACATATATTCAATGTGTGCCGCATATTTTTATTGTGGATTTATCAGTATACCCCCTGACTTTTCACAGACATCAACAGTTAAAGGAGACAGCCCCTTGCTTACAGACATACTTTATTCCATCCCGGCAGATCAGAAAAGCCGTGAAGCCATTATCGGAGGACTTCTTCTGAGATACCCGTTCCTTACAAGAGAAACCATCGGAGAAAGCCGCTGCGCCCGTCCCATAGACCTTCTATGCATCGGAAACAGAAAGGATGCCGTTCTGCTTTCCGGGGGATTCCACGGCATGGAGTGGATAACCTCGATCCTGCTTCTGAAATTTCTCGACAAGCTCTGCATGAGCATCGAAAGCGGAAAGGGAATGTACGGAGTGATGCTCTCCCCCATCCTGAACCGCCGGGGGCTTGCGATGGTACCCTGCGTAAACCCTGACGGCGCAGAAATACAGATACACGGCTCAGAGGCAGCCGGAGCCTACAGCAGTCTTGTGGAACGCATAAGCCATGGCGATACCCTCCACTGGCAGGCAAACGCCGCAGGAGTAGATATAAACCACAACTTTGATGCCGGCTGGGAGCAGCTGCACAGACTTGAAGCCGAATGCGGGATAACCTCGCCCTCTCCCACCCGCTACGGCGGAGAATACCCGGAAAGCGAGCCTGAAAGCCGCGCTCTCGCATCAATATGCCGCGCAGGAAGATTCAGTCATGTGCTTGCCTTCCACACTCAGGGCGAGGAAATATATTACGGCTACGGAAGCTGCACTGACGAGCGCATGAAAAAGCAGGCAGCCGCGCTGTCAAGAGTAAGCGGCTACAGGCTTTCGGAACCGGAGGGACTTGCCTGCGGCGGCGGCTTCAAGGACTGGTTTTGCCAGTACATGAAAAAATCCGGCTTCACCATAGAAGCCGGCAAAGGAACGAATCCCCTCCCTCTCACCGATGTCGAAACCATCTACCCCCAGCTCGAAGAACTGATGACTCTTTCACTGATACTGTGAGATAGTTGTTTGTTTTTGTCAGAATTTGGAATCTGGAAAGTGGCAAGTGGAATTAGGAATGAGGAATTGTTAAACGATGAATATTGATTTTTCAGTCTTCAGTTAGCTGACACCGGCGGCTCTAAATAAGATGGCAGCGGATATTTTGCACATCCGCTGCCCTGTTCTGCAAATTATTAAATTCTCAGTCTCTTCTGAAAAGATCCCTTGTGTATACCTTGTCCTGAACATCATCCAGACAGCTGTCATATCTGTTTGCGATGATCGCCTGACATTCACTTTTGAATTTCTCGATATCATTGACGACCCTGCTGCCGAAGAAGGTGCTTCCGTCCTCAAGGGTAGGCTCGTAAACGATAACTGTAGCGCCCTTTGCCTTGATGCGCTTCATAACCCCCTGGATAGAGCTCTGACGGAAATTGTCGCTGTTGCTTTTCATTGTCAGACGGTAAACGCCCACAACACACTTTTTCTCAGTATCAGCGCTGAAATCTCCCCGGTTGAAATAATCATAATACCCGGTTTTCTGCAGCACCCTGTCAGCAACAAAGTCTTTTCTTGTCCTGTTGCTTTCAACGATAGCCTCGATAAGATTCTGCGGAACATCCTGATAATTTGCAAGCAGCTGCTTTGTATCCTTGGGCAGACAATAACCGCCGTAGCCGAAGGAAGGATTATTATAATGCGTACCGATACGCGGGTCAAGACATACACCGTTAATGATCTGCTGTGTATCAAGCCCCTTCATTTCTGCGTAGGTATCAAGCTCGTTGAAATAGCTGACGCGAAGCGCAAGATAAGTATTTGCAAAAAGCTTGACAGCCTCCGCCTCAGTAAAGCCCATGAAAAGCGTGTCGATATTTTCCTTGATAGCCCCCTCCTGCAGAAGCCCCGCAAATTCATGCGCAGCCTTCACAAGCCTTTCATCCTCCATATCAGTACCCACAATGATACGGCTGGGATAAAGATTATCATAAAGCGCCTTTGACTCTCTCAAAAACTCCGGGCTGAAAATAATATTGCTGCTCCCTGTCTTTTCTCTGATAGATTTTGTATAGCCCACCGGTATAGTGGATTTGATTATCATGATAGCCTCGGGGTTGTTCTTTATTACAAGGTCGATAACAGCCTCAACAGCGCTGGTATCGAAATGCTGTGTCTTTGAATCGTAGTTTGTCGGAGCTGCGATAACAACATAGTCAGCCTTCTTATATGCAGCCTCAGCGTCAAGCGTAGCTGTCAGATCAAGCTCCTTTTCCTCAAGGAACTTTTCTATATATTCATCCTGTATAGGTGACTTTCTCTGATTGATAAGCTCAACCTTTTCCGGCAGGATATCCACCGCATATACCTTATGATGCTGTGAAAGCAGGACAGCAATAGACAAGCCCACATAGCCTGTTCCTGCCACAGCGATTATTTTATTATCATCCATTCCTCGCCCTTCTCCTCTGCTAAAAAATTATGAATTGCAAAACCGGAATTACTGCCGGAGCTGGCAAAAATCAATTTCAAGCTCTGACGATCATAAGCCTATCCAAGCAATCTATATTATTATAGCATATGGCAAAAAATAGTACAACCGTAGAAAAAAACGAAAAATCCTCCATCTCAACTCAATTTCTATCATTAATTATCAACAGCAGTAGCCCTCCGCCCCGTTTTCTCGCAATAATCACACATAATATTCCCCCCTGCAAAATATCACAGCATAGCTCAAAAGGCGCATCATCAGCGGGTAACGCTCACTTAAAAAGAGAAATATACAGCACACCGGCGGCAAAGTTCGTATAAAATAATTCCGGAAGTTTTCGTAAAAGCCGGTTGGGGATAATTTCATTTCCCCTTACCATCCAACTATAACACGCGAGAACGAGAGTAACGCATTGTCAGACCTACCCCCGCGATCTCGACACCGGCGGCACGCCGGCGGCGAATGTTCGTGTAAAATATTTCCGGGTCTTTGCTTAGAATCCGGCTTGAGAAAAATCAGTTCCCCATTACCATCCAAGTATAACACGCGGGGACGAAAGCAACGCATTGT
>ONNU01000040.1 GCA_900319255.1 uncultured Eubacteriales bacterium | reverse complement strand
TTGGGGATTTCGCACGCTGCGGCGTGCGACCATGGGGCTCTGCCCCCTGGACCCCTGCAGCCTTTGAAAAGGCTGGCGAAACTTTTATAGCTTTTCATTTTTCACTTTTCCGTGCCAGCGCACAATCAGGATCCGCTACATCATATCTTCCCGTTTTTGCATAAGCCAGACATTTTGATCCGCCTTTACAAAGCTCTGAATATTCGCATCCCCTGCACCCCTCAGGAATACCCGCATTACGCAGCGATCTCATTATCTCATTTTCCCTGTGCAGTGTCAGCAGGTCATTTTCCTTGATATTCCCGATAACAAAGGGCAGCCTTCTGCATGGCATGACATCGCCGTTTGCAAGAACTATAAGGAGATTTTCTCCTGCGCTGCAATGATATATCAGTTTATTTCTGCATGGTATGAACTGGAGCGCTCTTCCGCAGAATACCCTGCCCTTTCGATTCTGGCGGGCGGCTGTTCTGCAAAGCTTTTGAAAGTCTTCGGAGGAAAGGGTTAGCCCCTCCTTATCCTCATCTGCGGGGATTATCACCCTGTCAAACCACAGCTTATTAACACCCAGCTCCTCGCAGAAATATGCAAGCTTTTTCAGCTCGCTTATATTACCGTTTTGTGCCGTAAAGGAAATGCTTGTGAATATCCCCTGAGCTCTCAGGGCGCAGATACCGTTGACTGCCCGGGAAAAGCTGCCCTTTCCGCGTATGAAGTCATGCGCGCTCTCCATACCGTCAAGGCTTATCTGCACATAATCAACGCCGCAGGCTTTTAATTTGCGGGCTTCAAACTGACCTATAAGCGTTCCGTTTGTAAGCACTCCGGTTTTTATCCTGCGTGTTCGGGCAAGCTGCAGAAGGCTGAAAAGCTCGGGATGGGTCAGCGGTTCGCCGCCGGTGATATTGAGCATCCCTCTGCAGCCGTATTCCCTGAGCAGCGCGCTGTACTGATCCAGTACAAGCTTCATATCGTCAAGGCTTTCAAAGGCGCTGTAATCATCCTGATAGCAATGTCTGCACCGGAGATTGCAGCGGTGGGTGATATGAAACTGCAAGGTAAAGTCTGTATAATTGAAGTTTTCCATATTGTGTTATCTCCCATGGGGTCGCAGCGCTGTTCCTGTCAGAAGGAGGAGCTTCCGCCGCTGCCGCAGCCGCCTCCTCCGCAGCTTGAACAGCTGCTGCAGCTGCTGCAGCTTGACCCGCTGCTGCATCCTGAGCCGCCGCCTGAGGAGCTTTTTGGGGGACGATGCTCAGTGACCTGACCTGCATAAGCTGCGGTGATAACGCCTGTAAAGCCGCCCTGAGCGGTGAAATGCGGCTCTGTATCGGGGTTATCGGTCTGGAGCAGGGGATTATGCTTTTTGGAGAAAGCCACAGCTATCGCAATGATAAGTCCCAGCATAACAGAGATGACAGCATACCCGCTTATTTTCAGCGGCTCGCTTATATTTCTTTGCTCGCACAGATCGAATACCTGTGTAAATGCCATATGAGCGCATTTGAAATATTCCTCTCTGGTAGCGTATTTACTTACGTTATCGGTGATGGAACGGGCAAGGGAGTCGTTTACGAAATTATTGATAAGACCGTAGGACTGTATTGTAAGCTTGCGTATATCCATATTGATAACAAAGATACAGGCGCTTTCATATTCAAATAATTCCTTGCGTTTCAGACGAGCCTGCTCTATTTCATAGATAGTGGGCTCTTCAGTCGTCCAGAAGGCGACATTTCCGTAGGCGGTAAGGGGGATGATCTTTTCCGCAAGCAGGCTTTCCTCAGCGTCTGTCAGCAGATCCCTGTCGTCCATTATTATTATTTTATAACCGGTGTCGGGGTTTTTATAGCTTTCCGCAGGCGCAGCGTCAGCCTCAATGCCGATGCATACAGAAAACGCAAGGGTCATTGCCAGAATACAGATAATACACAGAGCGGTTTTTATTACAGTTTTAGTTTTCATCATAAGCCGCTCCCTTCTTATTGAACTGGGGAAGTCTGCGTTTTGCGACATTCGACTGGAACAGGATATGCGCAAGGGCGACTACAAACAGCAATGCTCCTGCAAGCCCCGCAAGCAGATAATATTCAATATTTTTAAGCCTGACGAACAGCATGACCGCTATCATTGCCATAAGCGCAATATAAGTGACCGAGCGGATGAGGAAATTTATCTTATTGAATTTTCTTGCTTCAATAAGGATACCGTTTGACTGCATTGACTGATCTGTAAGCTGTATTTTTTTGATCTTAGCCGTAAGGGAGGTCTGGGGCAGGTAATAGCCGATAAACAACAAAGGCACAGCAATTATCAGCACCATGATTCCGATAAAGAAGCGTCCCTGATTATATGTACCGTCGGTAGTGGCAAGCACCGTGCCGAACATTGCGCCGATGGTCCATATAACAGAGCCGACGGGGAATTTTGTTGTCAGCTCAGACTGATGGAGCGCCGTGCCAATAGTTCTGATATAGCAGTGCTGCATACAATACATACCGGTAAGACCGAGAATAGAGCACAATCCGAGAGTAGTAGAAGCGGGGAGCGTAGGCAGGAAATTCATTGCCACCATCAGCGCGCCGAAGATCACGGCAGAGAATATCAGCGCGGCTATGAGTATCCTCACAGGGCTGAGGGGAAGATCGGCGGCGACCTTTCCGGTCTGACCGTTAACAGCGGCGTAGGTTATTTTTTTGCCGTTTCGGTAGCTCATGAACCACACCGGAAAAAGCTTTCTTTTTGACGGGAATATATGCAGCGGTACGGTGTTTTCAAAGGCATAGTCATCCAATGTGACATTATTAGCGGTCTCAGCGTCCTTTATATATGGATGCTTTCCCATTTCCTTACAGATAAAAGGCAGCATATCATTCCAGACGATAGGACCGTATTCATTGATATCCACATTACCGGTTTCGGCATAGAAGCCGCTGAGATAAGCGGGATGGAAGGGCAATTCTGTATCCGGGATATACGGGCAGAGGCGTTCGCTGATATGGTCGTCAAAGGCAGCGGAAACGTCATGGGAGATGATCTCGCTGATAGTATACTGAGCATTGCCCTGCATATCATAATAAACAGTCTGGTAGTCATAATTTCCGACATGTACCTCCGGGCTTTTTGCGCGAAGCTTCACATCACCCTGAACAACGCCGTTAAAGCTGCAGTAGGGCATATATATACCGCGAAAGCCCTCGATCATTGCAGGATCCCTGTATTTCGAGGAAACGAAGATATGCTTTTTAACTTCCTTGCAGTAAAGCTCCTTACATTGTTCCTTAGTGACGGTAAAGGGGATGATCCCCTCCGGGCGCCATTCTCTGCGGAGCTTATCGAATATCATTGAAGCGCCGCCGCAGTAGGGACAGAAGCCCACCGCATCATTCTGATCGGTTGTATTGATCTCAGCGCCGCAGGACGGGCAGATATAGGCGTAGCTGTCAAAGCTGTTTGCAGTCTGGGCGTCGTTATATATATTGTCTTTCAGCGAAGCAGGCTCATACCGGTTCCGGCAGCTTTCGCACACCATCATCTGTGACGCGATATCAAACCTCAGCCCCGATCCGCAGGTAGGGCAATGTATCATAGTATCACTCCTCACTTTCAAAATGATCACTTAATTCTACATCCCATAATATCACATCTCCCATGAGAAAACAAGCCAGCCGGCGGCGTGCCGCCGCTGTCAGGATCGCGGGGGCAGGTCAAAGTTCAAAGAGTAGTAGCTCAAAGCTCAGAGAATAAAAGCACAAGGTTCAAGGTTAAGAGCAGGAAGCTGTCTGAACGCTGATTTCTCAAATCATTTATTATGTTTGCACAAAAGCACAGGCGAAATTTCTGTCATGTTTTTTGGAAAAAGTTGACCTTTTGAAGTAAACTTTTTCGCAGAATGGGCTGAGTTATAGAGAGGGGGGGACGCCGGCGGTGCCGGCTCAGAGAATAATGAATAGAGAATAGTGAATAATGAATA
Organism: uncultured Eubacteriales bacterium; assembly: GCA_900319255.1. GTDB lineage: Bacteria > Bacillota > Clostridia > Oscillospirales > Acutalibacteraceae > UBA1213. The sequence goes on along the minus strand of ONNU01000040.1, from coordinate 341 downwards.
ATATTATCTCTGTGACGAATGTGTACGAGGTGTGACGATGATTTTTCCGTTCCTCGTCACAGCTGAAACCCTGATGAATACAGGGTTTGCGCCATGTTGTGACGGGTGTGACGATGAAATATGATAAAAGAGTAGAAAAATATAAATAGTAATATATAGAAAATCTCGTTTTCCTCGTCAACTCGTCACAGAAACGCCCCCTGGACAGCATTCTTATTTATTATTTATTCTTTATTCACTATTATTTGAGCCAAGGCACGTCAGTGTCGGGGCGTTTCTGAATAAATGGATCAAAAAGCTGTTTTATCGTTTGTTGCAAGGATCTGAATTCTTGAATAATG
>ONNU01000197.1 GCA_900319255.1 uncultured Eubacteriales bacterium | reverse complement strand
ATCACCTGAATCCGTGAAACTCAGCTGGCTCCAGAAAAAATGGTTCCAACCACCACCCAACTATAACACGCGAGAACGAACGTAACGCTTTGTCAGACCTGCCCCCGCGATCCTGACACCGGCGGCACGCCGGCGGAGCTAAGTGTAAAATTATAATTGGCAACAGAAATACTATCGCAGACCGACAAATAATGCAGCATAGATAATCTTACAACCGCGAGGAAAAGAGCTTGCATGGTTATAACTTACAACGCGATTTTGACACCGGCGGCACGCCGGCGCCGGCGGAGGAGGCGGTTGAAGCAGAGGGGGAGAGGGTGTATAATAAAAGTATACTTTGTACAGGAGTGATGACTTTGAAAAAAATATATCTGGCTGGGTTTGATGTTTTTGCAGAGGATGCTGTGCAGAGGGGCAGGGAAATGAAAAAGCTTTGCAGTGAGTACGGCTTTGAGGGTCTGTATCCCCTTGATAATGAATGCAGCAGCGCTCAGGAAATTTTCAGAGCTAATATTGGTCTTATCAGAAGCTGTGATATCATTGCCGCTAATGTCAATGAGTTCAGGGGAATGGAGCCTGACAGCGGGACTGCTTTCGAGATAGGCTTTGCCTGCGCTCTTGGAAAAAGCGTATATTGCTACTCCCATGATATGAGAACTCTCAGGGAAAAGCTCGGCGATGTGGATGCAAAGGGCCTTTTTGTGGAGGATTTCAGCCTTCCGTATAATCTTATGCTTTCCGTTCCCTCAGTGCTTGTGAAGGGCGATTTCTCTGCCTGTATACGAAAAATAGCCGAGGATATGGGCAATTTATGAATTATAATTCCCATTCAGAATAATATATACAGCTGTAAATAATATAATAATAATCATGGATCCTGATGGGTAATATCCGGCGGTTTTGTCAGAAACTGAGCTGCCGGAGATAGGTCTTCCCTGAATCCGTGAAACTGACATCTCCGCTGTGGTTGGAAATAGAATCCGATGTTCTGCTTTAATGTCCTGAGACATAATTCATAAGCATTTCTGCTTTGGTGAGTCAAAAGGTGGAAAACACAAGGGGTTCCCCCTTTTGCAATCCCCTTTCCTTATCCTCTGTAGAAAGCCAGACTCTATCGGCTAAGAGTTGGTATTTTTTCGTTTGAGGGTGTTTAAAGCACATCTGAAGCTGCACCTTTTTGGTGAATATTATAATTCCGGGTAATGTATAAAACCACTCATGAATACAGTAGTTTTTTATCTTTTTGCCGTTGAGTTTCACAGGCTCAGGTCTTATTCAATAAAGGATCAGAGGTCAACATAAATAATAATGGAGTGATTTTTTTGGATTCATGGCTTATGATAGCCGTAATTGCGCTGCTGGTTTTGTTTTCGGCATTCTTTTCTTCTACTGAAACGGCTTTTTCTTCCGTAAGCAGGATCAGATTGAAAAACAAGGCGGAAAATGGAAATAAAAAAGCGAAAAAAGCCCTGTATATCGTTGAGCATTATGACAAGGCGCTGGCTGCGATCCTTGTGGGCAATAATATCGTGAATATTGCAAGCTCTGCGCTGGCGACCCTGCTTTTTGTTTCATTTTTAGGAGATGCCACCGGTACGGTTGTCAGTACGGTTGTTCTTACGATCGTTGTGCTTATCTGCGGAGAAGTCATTCCAAAGAATTTTGCGATAGAAAATAATGAGCAGATCTGTCTTGCCTTTGCAGGCGTTCTGAGATTTTTCATGGTGATCTTCACACCGGTCACATTTCTTCTTCTGAAGCTGACGGACGCTGTGAAAAAGATATCCAGCAAAAACAAGAAAAAAAGCCCCACTGTCACAGAGGATGAGCTTAAATATATTGTTGAAAGCATTGAGGAAGAGGGCGTGCTTGAGGAGCAGGAAAGCGAGCTTGTGCAGTCAGCCCTTGAATTTGACGAAAAGACAGCCTATGATATTCTTACCCCGAGAGTTGATCTTGTAGCCATTGATATAAATGACGATATGGAGAATATAAAAGAGATCGTCCTGCGGGAAAGATATTCAAGGATCCCGGTTTATAAGGACAATATTGATAATATCGTGGGTGTGCTTCATTCAAGGGATTTTCTTGAGGTATTGCTCAGCGGAAGGATTCCTGATATCAATAAGCTGATGCAGCCTGCGTATTATATTTACCGCAGCAAAAAGCTTTCGGCTCTCCTTGCGGATTTCAAATACAAGAAGCTTCATATCGCAGTCGTTACAGATGATTACGGCGGAACGCTGGGTATTGTCACGATGGAGGATCTGCTTGAACAGATCGTGGGAGATATCTGGGATGAGGACGAGGAGATCGAGCATAAATATAAAAAGACCGGAGATCATCGTTATGAGATCAGCGGCGATATGAATATTGACGATATGCTGGAGCTTTTTGACAAGGACGAAAAGTATCTACATTCAGACAGCAAATCTGTCGGCGGCTGGGTCATCGAACAGATCGGCGATATCCCGGAAAACGGTTCTGTCTTTACCTATAAGGAGCTGACCGTAACGGTTGACAGCGTTGAGGATCAGAGAATCAATACGGTAACGGTACTGTATAAAGAGGAAAAGGAAGATGGCAAAAAGTAAGCTTGATAAATATATGAAAAAACGCAGGCGCAGGGGATCCTTTTATCTGATAATAAGCATAACCGTCGCTGCGGCTGCAATATTACTTTACATATTATCGCTGAGCGGGATATTGGCTCCCCTCAGCGATTATCTCTATGCATTGACCGGAACGCAGGATTTTATGAAGCCTGCGCTGAATCAACCCCTTTCCGTACATTTCATTGATGTAGGCTGCGGCGACAGTATCCTCATCTGCGCAGATGACAGAAATATCCTTATCGACACGGGAAAATATTCCCTCAGCGGAAAGACAGCCGGCTATCTCAGAAAAGCTGGGATAGATCATCTCGATCTGTTTGCGGCAACTCATACCGACAGCGACCATATAGGAGATTTCAGCTCCATTGCCGGCAGCGTGAAAATAGACAAGGTATGGATAAACAAATTCTGCGAGAAGCCGGAAAAGGTTCAGAGCGAGGATGAAAAGCTGTTTTATTCTGCGGTAAAGGAAAGGAATATCCCACTTGAAAAGCCTGATACGGGGATTTACGATATGGGGGGATTTACCTTGGAGGTATTGTCGCCTGATGTAAAAAACAAGGATGAAAACGAAAATTCTCTTGTACTGAGGCTGAAATACGGAGATGTGACCTTTCTGTTCATGGGGGACGCAGGAAAGAAAACGGAAAAGCAGCTTCTTTCACAGGGAAAGGAGCTTGATTCGGATATTCTCAAGGCAGGACATCACGGCAGCGGGGGAGGAACAACAAAGGAATTTCTTTCCGCTGTAACCCCTGCATATACAGTTATCAGCGCAGGGGAGGAAAACAGATATCTTCCCAACCGTGACTGCATCGACAGGATAGAGGAGGCTGACAGCGGTATACTGCGCACGGACAACAACGGAACGGTCATAATAATATATGACGGTAATAAGCTTTCATACATTACTGAAAAAAGCCGGTGAATCCAGAAATTCATCGGCTTTTTTATTAATTATTTTGCATTTTTATGCGGCATCAGTCATCAGAACATTTTGAAAATATCGCCTAATTTAGTCTGGGGAGTGATGTACTGTGTGATATCGTTGATGTGCTCGGTATCGGAATAAGCGTAGACCGTTCCGTCAGCTGCTGCGCCGAAGCTGTAAATGTTGTCCTCGAGAGATGTCAGATTGTTGTATTCAAGCGCATCATGTACTGTCAGCGCATTTGCTGCATTTTTTCTCTCGGAAGCTGAAGCGCCTGCTTTTGGAGCAGAGGGGATATCATTGCTGGTTATCGTGCCTGAAATAACGCCTGCATAAACAGATTTCAGGGCGTTATTCATAGTAGAAGCGTCTGCCATTTCGGAGTAAGCGCCGGGATTATAAGCATCATCCAGTCCGCCGCCGATACTGCCTGTACCGCCGCCTGCAAGTGACATTACGCCTCCTGCATTTTCAAAGATCTGCTTGAATTCATCAGCGCTGAGCTTGAGGATATTCTTTGCATCGCCTACGTCTATCTTTGCGGGAGCATCTGCTGAATATTCAGCGGTAAGAGAAAGCGTCATCTGCTCAGTCTTTACGATATCGGGCAGAGTGATTGAAAGCTTGTTGCCGCTGATTTCAGCTTTGCCTGTGTAGGAGAAGGAGCTTTGTGTAGATGCGGTATTGCCTGCGATGGTGAAGCTCTTTGTGCTTCTGTTGTACTCAAAGGAGCCGGAAGCGCTGTCTGCTGTGCCGTCATTGTTGTACTCAATGTTTGCAGCATATTTAATAGTTGTACCGTCATCGGTCTTTTTGAGCTTGAAGCTTGTTGTATTGGTGTGGCCGCCTGTTGTATTTACTGTAAAGTGAGCTGTGATAAGGTTGTCGGGAGCTTTGAAGAACTGGAAAACAGCGTGGAGATTGTTTTCGGGATCATCAGTAGCGTTTTTCAAATCAATCGTTGTCTTGACAGCAGCGTGCGTATCTGCATCAAGATATACCTTTACCACAAGCGAAAGCTTATCATTTGCGGTCCTGTCATAGCTATCGAAGAAGCCGTCAAAGGATTTGTTGATGCCCTGGATAGCTTCAGCAGATTTGTCTTCGCCGATTGTTTCCTTGATATAGGTGACAAAATCCTCCTTCATATCCTGAACGAAGGCTCTGAAGGTCTGCCTGTTGAAGGTATAAACTACAACGTCAGTATTGACGGTCTGGGAAACAGCGCCGTCTTTAAGCTCTGTCTTTTCGCTTTCCACCTTGACATTGCCGTTTTTCTCAAGGCTCTTGATAAGCTTGTCATATGTATTCATCACATTGCTCTGGGAAGGATCATCCTTTGCGGCATTTTCAAATTCCCTGATGATCTTTTCATATGAGTCAACGAAATTATCATATGTTTCCTTGTCCCAGCCGAAGATATTATCCTTGTCGGGTGCGAAGATAGAATTTGCGATATCGCTGCGGAAGCTCTTGTTATCCACATAATATTTTCCGCTCTTGCCAGCCAGATCAAAGTTAAAATAGATGTTGTCAGGATTAGCCTGTAACTCGATCATAGCCTTGCCGTTTGTTTCATCTGCTCCGGTTGACATACGGAAAAGCTCGCTTGCGTCAAGACTAAGATAATAATTACAGCCCTTGACATCATATCCGAGACTTGCATTTGCGCTGAAATTCTTTGCCTCGCCGTTGCCGGGGTTCATGCTGCCTGATGCAGTCACCTTGACATTACCCTTTTGCTTGACATCCTTGAATACCTCGTACAGCGGATTGTCCTTTTCGTTTTCGTCAACAAACACCTGATATGAGGCAAGGGCGCTCTTTGTGGGGTTGTTTACGATATACTGATGAGCAATAACTTTCTTGATAAGGAAGAAGCCGACTATTCCCGCAACGATCAGCAGAATGATAATAAGCGTAATGATTATCGCTTTCTTCTTTCCGCCGGGCTTTCCGGCAGCGGCGCCTCCATCGGGAATCGTGCCGTTGGTTATGGGCATCGTTCCGCTGTATACAACAGGATGGGACTGCGGCGGCATATTGCTGTATCCGCCCTGGGGCGGCATATCCTGACCGGGCATCGAGCCGAAAGAGTTTTGCTGAGGCATTTCCTGACCGGGCATCGAGCCGAAGGCGTTCTGCTGAGGCATTTCCTGACCGGGCATTGCTCCGAAGGCGTTCTGCTGGGGTATTTCCTGAGGGGGCATTGCGCCGAAGCTCTGCTCCGGGGAAGAATAAGGCTCAGCGCCGGCTGAGGGGGAACCCTGCATATTATCGTTCACCGGAGCTGCTGCGCCTGAATAGGGATCAGACATCACGTCATCCGGCTGAACAGTATCCGACTGGGGAGAGTTTACAGGAGTTCCGCAGCTGTCGCAGAATTTCTGTGTAGGATCAATTTTGTTACCGCAAATGGGGCAAAACATAACAGATCACTCCTTTTGTTGATTTTGTGGAACGGCTGACCGTGACCCGGCATTCCCTCGGCTCCGGACAGAAAAAAGCCGCTCTTTGACTCTTATATTATATCAGATTATCTTAATTTTTTAAAGTAGTATATTTTTATCAAAATCATTATTGTAGGATATTACAAATCATCAAAGATGCTGATATGTAAAATGTACAAGCGTGATATGTGAATGTCTGTTTCAATATTTCTGACCCTCAGTGATATTGTAAAAATCAGCATAAAAACAGGCTGAAATACTGGGGAATATATTTTTATAATTCTTTATAGTAAATAAAACTTCATTCTGTTATATTACAATATTAACAAGAATGTTTGCATACGGAATTATTTTTTATACTGATTTCCGATATAAAAGCGGAGATGATCTGCGGGGAATTTATCGCCGGAAGCGGCTGAGGATGCCCGTGAGGGTGATGCAGAGCTGTTCCTTTCCGTATGGCAGAGGGAACGCCGGATCCCTGTGCAGGACAGACGGCTTTTATCGGAGCTTGGTATTATCATTTTCACACGCCGATTCTTCAAAGAAAGAGGGTAATCACATGAAAAGGCACAGTCAGAAATTCAGACGGATAACATCGCTGCTGATGGCATCGCTCATGGCTTCTTCTGTATTCGCGGTACTGCCGGCAGTCCCGGCTTCTGCGGTAAGCTACAGCGATATGTCTGCTCTGGATCAGTACGCCTACAGCGGAAATGATCTGGGCGCAGTTTATTCAAAAAGCTCCACCACCTTCAAGGTGTGGGCGCCGACAGCAACAAATGTCCAGCTCAAGCGCTACAAAACAGGCAGCGATTCGGAAAGCGGAGCCGGAGTTATCGAAACAAAGGCAATGACAAAGCAGTCCCAGGGTATCTGGAGCGTGACCGTAAACGGAGATATCGCCGGGACATATTACACCTACCTTGTCACCAATAACGGCAGCACAAAGGAAACGGTGGATATCTATGCAAAGTCCACCGGCGTAAACGGCAACAGAGGCATGGTCATTGATCTTGACAGCACAGATCCTGCGGGATGGGATAATGACACAAGGATCCCCTGCGCAAATCAGACGGATTCTGTGATCTGGGAGGCTCATGTCAGGGATTTCTCGTCCTCGTCGGATTCAGGCATGACCAACAAGGGCAAATATCTGGCATTCACAGAGACCGGAACCACCGTAAATAATGACGGCGTACATCCTACCGGTATTGATTATCTGGAGGATTTAGGAGTAACCCATGTACATCTTCTTCCGGTATACGATTATGCAAGCGTAGACGAAACAAAGCTCAGCACCGACCAGTTCAACTGGGGCTATGACCCGAAGAACTACAATACACCCGAAGGCTCATATTCCACCAACCCCTATGACGGTAATGTCAGGGTAAAGGAATTCAAGCAGATGGTGCAGGCTCTTCATAAAAAGGGAATAGGCGTTGTCATGGACGTTGTATATAACCACACCTATTCCGGCGGCTCAGGCATTGACGACTGGTTCGATTATACCGTACCCGGCTATTATTACCGCCAGAAATCGGACGGCACTTATTCCAACGGCTCCGGCTGCGGAAATGAAACGGCAAGCGACCGTGAAATGTATCAGAAGTTTATGATAGATTCGCTCAGATACT
>ONNU01000033.1 GCA_900319255.1 uncultured Eubacteriales bacterium | reverse complement strand
CCTTGAACGGTGATCAAAAGCTTCATCGTTTGATTCACGCATCTGCTGTGATATGCTGTCGATATGATCGTTCATGGACTGCATGATGCTTTTTTGTTTTTCCCAGCTTCGGTTCCTGTCGTTCATGATCTTCTTATGAGCGTTCCATGCAGCGTCCTGCGCCTGCATCTGACCGGCGATAAACTGCTGCTTGATCTGTTCGATCTCATTTGCCACCGTCCTGTGTATTTTCAGCGAGCTGATGAAATCAAAGAAATTCTCTATCTCCTTATCACTCGGTTCCTGATCTGACAGAAAGCCTGCAAATGAATCTATCCTCCATGATACAGCCGCTCTGTCAAGTCCGTCGGTGCGGTGCATTCCGAAGGGCGTATCCGGGTCGGTGTCTATCATCATCTGACCGGGCATACCGTAGCCGACCTGGGGCATACCAAAGCCGAAGCCCATCTGGAGCTGCTGCATGGATGTCTGTCTTTTCTGCATGATGCTCTGAGCCATGGGACTGTAGCCCCCGTGTTCGCTCCCGATGATAACAGCGTTCATCACGAGATATTTTTTGCGTCCGTTGATCTCTGCGCAGTAGAGCCTTGCTCCCCCGCCGCCGTACAAGCCCTGGATCACCGCCTGATACATATTGCCGTTGCTTCTTGAAAGTATCGCCGCGCGTTCGTTTTCAAGCTCTGCGCGGATCAGCTGCTGTGTCTGTTCCGAAAGAGGAAAGTTTTTCAGTATGCGGATATTCTGTGTTTCAAGAAGGCTCACAGCGTTCGTATTGACATATTCGTCAAAGGGCATGAAGCGCTCAGACTGGTTCATCATGGATTTATCAATGAAATAATTCCTGTTGATACGGCAGAACATTTCCCTGCCGTTTTTATTTCTTGCGCACGCCCACACAAGAATGGGAGTATCCATATTGGAATTATTCGCTTCAAGCTTTGCAAAGGGTGAATAGCCCTCCGGTATCCTTCCGGTACAGCAGGGAATGCGTTCGCTGTTCATAAATGTAACCACCCGCATTTTTCCGCTTTCCGGGGCAGCTGCGCCGGTATCTGAGGCTGCATTTGCAGGGGCAGACCTGCTCTGTTTCAGCGAAGCCCCGCAGAATGCGCAGCATGAGGGTATATCATCATTCCTGCTTTCAACAGCAAATTCTCTCCCGCATTTTATACATTTTATTTCAAATCTTGTCATCTCAATACCTCCCCTGGCACTGATATTATTGTTCTGTGCGCGGTAAGCTCCGGATATCAGTATTAATTATGGCTGCTGTATCAAAGCGGTACAGCAGCCATATTCATGCCGGAATAAAGATTATCTTAAACAAGCCTTTGCAGACCGATTGTATAGGTACAGCGCTCTCATTGTGTTGCAGAGATCCCGCTCTTTTTCGTTATTGCTGTTTGAATATGCATTAAGCACAAGATATGCATATGTGAGCGGCGAGATAGTAAGTGTTATTGAATCAGTTCCGTCTGATACTACAAAGGTAGCATCGGTGCCAAGATCCTTTGCCACTACATTCGGAAGAGTTACATAATGTCCTTTACCGTTAGTTCCAGGCTCAGCAGCTTCACCTTTTACTGTAACTGCAGGTTCAGAGCCTGTGTACTTATAGTACATTCTGAGGGATGTCTTTTCCTCAAGTAAAAGGGTATAGCCCAGGATCTGCACACCCTCAGGAGCTGTGCCTGATTTCTTTGATTTATAATTTGCAAGATCAGCAGCTGTGACCGTATCCAGACCTGCTGTATCTACATCATATGGAAGAGCATCACCATTGAAGTACTTATCTGCATATGCTGCATATGTATACATATCCTTGCAAAGCTTCTTTAGATCTTCATCATTTCCACTCTGAGATGCTTCTGAAAGATAATTTGAAACCTTTGTTACATAAGTATCATTTTCAAGTCTTTCATTCAAAGAATTGTGAAGCTCTACGGGATCGTCATTTGCATCAAGTATCTGGAAAGTGATATCCTTATCATAATCACTTGCAGCTACAAAATAGCTGAATTTGTTCAAGCCCGTATTATCGCCCTGTGTTATCAGGGAATCATTATATGCTACTTCTATTTTACCCTTGGGACCGTTAAGTACTGCCTTATATGAAGGATCAATAAGCTTTGCATAGATATTGACACCGATCTCGCCCTCAAGAGTCAGGCTCAGTCCCTTTACTGTGCATTTCTCTTCAGCTGCCTTTGCTGTGATCGTTACTTCCGGATAAACGAGCTTGCCGTTACCATCCATAACATTTACAAGGATAGTCTGTGAGCCTGCTTTTGTCGGAGTAAAGTCTACTACATTACTATTCTCTTCATTGGGAATTACAACACCGCCGGCAATGAAGGAGTATGTATAGGTTCCCGCACCTGTTCCGCCTCTTGCATCTACTGTAAGAGTAATTGTCTCTCCTACATCAGGATTATCATTTGAAGCTGATACAGTTGCAGTAAGTGCGCCGAGAATTTCTACTTCAATTTCCGACTGAGCAAATTTAGTTGTTTCACCTGATGTTAAGGTTGCTGATACCGATACGGTATATTTTCCAGGCTTCTCAGG
>ONNU01000387.1 GCA_900319255.1 uncultured Eubacteriales bacterium | reverse complement strand
TTCTTCAACCGATAGTAATTCTTCATGAAGTTTAAGCATTTCTTCTCTTCTGTTATAAGTTTCTATGTCCATAACTAAAAGCTCACCTTCTGATAATATAGTATTACTCTAATCTTAAAGTATAACAACTGATTAAAGAGTTTTACCCTGGCTTCTATTGACTGCTGCGACAAAAGGGGAGAACCCACAAGAGGTGGACTTGCCCCCTCTGTTAAGGTTCTCCCCTTTTGAAATCCCTTTTCCGTATTACCCCCGGGGTTGCACCGTGCGGGTGATAGATATGGTGAGGTGATTCAGAATTCACGCTGTTTTATACAATGATATCGCTTTGTTCAACTCTGTTGTTGAAGAATGAAATGATCTTTATGCATGGCTTTCTGAGTATAAGTCCCAAAACAAGAGCTATCGGTACAAATACCAGAAGCAGACCTGTCTGTGTGAGAAGGTTGTTCATGTCCACGCCTGCGACCGTTTCTCTCAGCATATTTACACCGTATTTGAATGGGAGATACGGAGAAACAGTCTGGAAGGGAGTGGGAAGTACCTCGATGGGGAAGGTTCCGCCTGCGCCGGCTATCTGGATGACCAGAATGATGACCGCAAGCGCCTTTCCGATTACGCTGAAGGTGATGGTGAGGGAATAGATTATCAAGGTGTATACAAAGCTTGATATCAGACATCCGCATACGAATAATACCGGATCGCTGCATTGTATTTTGAGGAAGAAAAGATCTCCCAGAGCGATGATCCATGCCTGCACCTGACCGAGAATGAAGTAAATGAGATAACGTCCGAAGAAAATTGCTGTGCTTCTGGGTTTGTTCAGACGCTTCATTTCAGCCTTTGTAAGATCGGTCTTCATGACCGCTACAAGCACGATACCGCCTACCCATAGCGCCAGCGAGGTATAGAAGGGGGTCATTGCAGAGCCGTAGTTTTCGATGGAATAGATCCTGTGAGATGAAACGGTGACAGGACCTGCAACGAATTTGCCCAGGGCGTCAGGCTTCTGGATGATGGGGGTGATGATATTGTTGATGGTTTCGTTATTGATGATGCCGTCAACGGTATCTGTGAAGCCGTCAAGCTTTTTCTTTGAATCCTCCATGTACTTGTTCATGTTCTTGAAGGTGTTTTTAAGAGAACCAATGGTTTTTGAGGCATCGTCAAATGTTCCGCCGAGATTGGGAACGCTGCCGCTGATATTCATAAGGGTGCTGTAAATATTGTCAAGGGCTGCATATGATTTGTTGACAGCGGAATCGATCATTGACTTGATGCCGGCAAATGCTGAGCTTACTGCGGATGAATCGGTCTTTGCCTGAGCGATAAGAGTGTTTATCCTTTCCTTTATATCAGCGGGGAGCTGACCGGACTTTTCAATAGCTTCTGCGGCTGAATTAACGGTATTGATGATATCAGTCTGTCTCTGATTTGCGTCATTGAGCCTGTTAATGACACTGCTGCAGTCAATGCCTATTTCGCTTTGTACGGTATTCAGCATACCGATAACCCGGTTATTGATGGAAATAATCCTGTTATTGATATTGGTGATATTCCTGAATTTTGAGGCAGCCTTTGCGGAGTTTGTTTCAAGCTCGGCGAAGGCATCGTCTGCCTTTGCGGATATCTCATCTGTAAAGCTGACAGCGGAGTCAATGACCGCTTCAATGGAATTGCTGATCTGTAGAGCAGCGTTCTGGGTGTTTTTGATGGAGTTCTTGACATTCACCGTAAATAAACCCGCATCGCTGAGCTTTTTCTGGATAGTGGGGAGCATATCCTTGTTTGTTTTCATTATACTGTCCAGTGAATCAAGTGTCGAGATAAAGACGTTGACAGTGGATTCAAAGGTATCAATATCCTTTTTTGCATTTTCGATAGTAGTCTTGATATTATCCGTAAGCCCGTCCTTGTTTTTGCCGAGGGCATCGCTGGATATGTGAAGTATGGTAGCGAGATATTTTGTGATGGTGCTTACATATGTTGAGTTAACGCTTTCCTGGATGGTCTGAACGCCCTTGTCGGTGATCTTCGGGGCAATGGCGTTTTTCTTTTCGTTGACATAATATTGAAGCTCTGCCTGCTTGAACTGACCAGTTGTTATGGAAAGCAGACATTCGCTGAAATCCTTGGGGATGATAACGGCTGCATAATATGTACCGTTTTCAACGCCCTCCTTTGCTTCCTTTTCGCTTACGAAAGCCCAGCCCATTTTATCGTTAGCCTTGAGGCTTTCAATGATCTCATCGCCGCCGTTTATGGAAATGGCGCTGAATGAATAGCCCTTGTCGAGGCTGCATACGGCAAAGCTCAGACCCTCTGTGTTGGAATAGGGATCCCAGTTTGCGGCGATATTGAACCATGCATAAAGCGCGGGAAGAATGCAGATACCTATAATTACGATAAAAACGATCAGATTCCGTCCGACGCTTTTCAGGTCATTTTTGAATATCGAAATTACGTTTTTCATTTGTTTTCCTCCGTTTCTGTTTTATTTCCTTTGTCATCATAGCTGCTGACCGGAGCCGGCGCAGCCGGGGTGAAGCTGTTCTGTATCTGTTGCTGCGAATTATCAGGCGCCGGCTGTACAGGAGCGGGCGCAGCCGCAGCAGCAGTGTTTTTCTTCTGCCTGACAGGCGGAGCTTCCTCCTCGTCATCATCCTCATCCATACCGTAGTAATCATATTCATCAGCTATGCCGAGCATGACCTTAAAGCGGTGATAGGTATATTCAGCTCTTATCATAACTGCGACACAGCCTAAGATGGTCACGATCCACAGACAAAGAAATTCGATTTTTGCTTCAAGGCTGAAAATAAGTGCAAGAAAGGCTACGCCCGAAACAACGATGGCAATAGCGCCGTATTTTCTGTAATTGGTTCGTTTACGCTTGGCGATATTATATTCTGCAAGCACTGCAAGATAGGTAAGATGCTCCTGCTCCTGCTGTGACAGGGGAGGAATATCCGAATTCTTGCTGTCAAATTCCTGATGCAGAGCGCTGACAATTTTCTTTTCCTGTTCAGTCGTATTGTCCTTATATACTGAATCGCTTTCGGGGATAGAGATGTTTTCTGATATTATTTTTTTCTTCGACATACAGTGACCTCCCGTTATAAAACTTTTATGCAAAGGCGCCGGCTGTTATATCGGAGCAAGCTCCTGATAAAGCCGCAAGCCTGCGCATACCGTTCCTACAATATATAGGTATTATAAAAAATAATTGAATATGTGTCAAATTTATAAAGTCCGTATTTGGACAGAATATGTAAATTGAAAAAAGCTGTTGTGTAAAATCAACAAAAGAATATGTTTTATATATATCAGAGCTCATAAAAAGCAAAACTCAGAGGCTGCCGTACCTGTCCCGCAGAACAGGTTCAGCAGCCCCGTGAGATATACGATAATTATTCTGCGCCGTCCTCACTGAGGAAAGCGTCATAATACCCGTGATCGTCTATTTTTTCATTATCCGTCATACCGTTTGAAGCAAAGCACAAATAATCTGTGCTGTCCGGATGGGGGCATTTCTCCGCCTCGAACTGAATATTCTGCGGCAGAAGCACGTTTGATGGTTTTTCTTTATTCTTATTATCCATTTTATCATCTCCCGGAATTATCATGCCCGCAGGGGATGAAAAAATACATGAAACAACTCCGGAAATAACTTATATCAGACAGAGCAGTGCTGCATATCAGGATGCCTATGTAAAATATTTTCTCGCATATCATCCAACTATAAAACGCGGAAACGAAAGCAGCGCATGGTAAGCTCTGCACCACGATCATGAAACCGGCGGCACGCCGGCGGGGGTTAGTTTTCAAAGCCTTTGATGTTGGTGATATCGTATGGAGTCTGCTGATATACATAATAGTTGAGCCAGTTTGCATAAAGTATGCTTGCATAGCTTCTCCATGTGAGGTTAGGCAAAGCTCTGGGGTCATTTCCGGGGAAATAGTTATAGGGAAGCTCCGGATTGATGCCCTTGTTCCTGTCGCGGAAATATTCATTTGCAAGAGTATTCCTGTCATATTCAGCATGGCCGGTGACAAAGAACTGTCTGCCGTTTTTATTGGCAACGATCGCAACGCCTGCAAGGTTGGATGATGCCAGTATTTCAAGCTCCTCGTGCTGACGGATATCCGAGCGGTGATTGCCGGTATATCTGGAGTGGGGGAGAAGTATCTTATCGTCAAAGCCTCTCATAAGCGGATGGAAGGTATTCATCACTCTGTGGACATAGATACCGGAAAGCTTTTCGTCAAGCTCATATTTCGGCACGCCGTAATGATAATACAGACCCGCCTGCGCGCCCCAGCATATATGGAAGGTGCTGTATACATTATGCTTTGACCATTCCATGATAGTGCAAAGCTCCTCCCAGTAATCCACCTGTTCAAACTCAAGCTGTTCAACAGGAGCGCCGGTGATTATCATACCGTCATAACGGTTTTCGCTGATCTCATCAAAGGTCTTATAAAATGTGGTGAGATGATCGGCGGGGGTATTTTTGTTTTTGGTAACATGGGTTGCCATCTGCAGAAGCTCTACATCCACCTGAAGCGGAGTATTGCCGAGAAGTCTGAGCAGCTGGGTCTCGGTCTCGATCTTATTAGGCATAAGATTAAGGATAAGAATTTTCAGAGGTCTGATATCCTGCGACATAGCGCGTTCATCGGTCATGACGAAGATGTTTTCCGATTCAAGGATCTTAAAAGCAGGCAGTTCACTTTTTATTTTGATAGGCATAACCTTTTTATTCCTTCTTTCTTTTTACCTGATTACATACCTGTCAATTATAACACAAAACGAAAGGGATATCAAGTGTGGACGGTTCAAAGTTCAAAGCTCAAAATTTAC
>ONNU01000113.1 GCA_900319255.1 uncultured Eubacteriales bacterium | reverse complement strand
TGATATATTAAAGAAAGAAGGAAATTTCAATGGCACAGCAGAAGAAACTTGTAGAGGCGATAACCTCCAGAGATGAGGATTTCGCAAAATGGTATACGGATATCGTAAAAAAAGCAGAGCTTGCTGATTATTCAGGCATCAAGGGCTGTATGGTCATCCGTCCTCATGGCTACGCTATATGGGAAAATATCCAGAAGGATCTTGACAGACGCTTCAAGGAAACAGGGCATGAAAATGTATATATGCCTATGTTCATCCCCGAAGGTATGCTCCAGAAGGAAAAAGATCATGTCGAGGGCTTTGCTCCCGAGTGCGCCTGGGTAACTGTGGGCGGCAGCGAAAAGCTCAACGAGCGTCTTTGCGTTCGTCCTACCTCAGAAACACTTTTCTGCGAGCATTATTCAAAGATCGTAAATTCCTACCGTGACCTTCCCAAGCTTTACAACCAGTGGTGCAGCGTTGTACGCTGGGAAAAGACCACCCGTCCTTTCCTGCGCACATCAGAATTTCTCTGGCAGGAGGGTCATACCATCCATGAGACAGAAAAGGAGGCAAGAGAGGAAACTCTCCGTATGCTTCAGGTATATATCGACTTCTACAAGGAGACCCTTGCGATTCCCGCTGTGACAGGACGCAAAACCGAAAAGGAAAAGTTCGCCGGAGCTATCGAAACATACACCATCGAGCCTATGATGCACAACGGCGTTGCTCTCCAGGGCGGTACATCCCATTTCTTCGGCGACGGCTTTGCAAGAAGCTTCAATATCACCTTTACCGGCAGGGACAACACTCTCCAGTATCCCTTCCAGACCTCATGGGGCGTTTCCACACGTATGATCGGCGCTCTTATCATGGTACACAGCGATGATGACGGTCTTGTTCTTCCTCCCAGGGTAGCGCCCATCCAGGTAGCTGTTATTCCTATCGCGCAGAAAAAGGAAGGCGTTCTCGAAAAAGCTTCTGAGCTTAAAAACAGACTTATCGCAGCAGGCTTCAGAGTAAAGCTTGACGACAGCGACAAGGCTCCCGGATGGAAATTCAGCCAGTACGAGATGCTTGGTGTACCCGTTCGTGTTGAGATCGGACCCAAGGATATCGAAAACGGTCAGTGTGTACTTGTACGCCGTGACACAAGAGAAAAAATGTTCATTTCTCTTGACAAGCTTGAGGACACCATTAGTGAGCTTCTTGCTGATATACATGAAAGCATGTACAAGGCAGCTCAGAAGAATCTTGAGGAAAAGACCTTCACAGCCCGTACTCACGAGGAATTCCTTGACATTGCGCAGAACAAGCCCGGCTTTATCAAAGCTATGTGGTGCGGCGACACTGCCTGCGAGGATCAGCTCAAGGACGAGACCGGCGGCGTAAAATCCAGATGCATACCCTTTGTTGAGGAGCAGCTTTCCGACAAATGCGTATGCTGCGGCAAGCCTGCAAAGCATATGGTTTTCTGGGGCAGACAGTATTGATAAGAAAAAATATTCAGGCGGCAGCTGTGCGAAAACACGGCTGCCGCCTTGGATTTTTTATGCTGTGGGATTAAGGGTCTTATCGCCGTTTTCAAGCGCGGCAATGCCTGTTCTTGCCATTTCAAGTATGCCGAAGCTTTTCAGCTCGCTGACGAGTGTATCTATCTCATCAGGTGTTCCGCTGGCACGGAAGGTCATGCTGCTGCCGCCGATATTTACAAGGGAGGCATGATATTTCGAGGTCACTGCAAGTATGCTGTTTTCATCGTGACCCTCAGTCTTTACCTTGATGAGAATAAGCTCGCTGGCTACTGAATTATCATCCGGAAGCGCCTCCACATTCTTCACATCAACGATCTTCATCATCTGATTGATGAACTGCTCTACCTGATCGTCGTCGCCGCTGATACGGATAGTCATTCTTGAATATCCCTCCACAGCCGCAGGGCTCACGGTCAGGCTGTCTATATTGAAGCCTCTTCTTGAAATAAGGCTTGTCACTCTCAGAAGTACGCCGGGATGATTGTGTACGAAAAGACCTATGATCTGTTTGTTTTCCATCTTTATCACTCCATTTCCGTAATAAGCTCATCAACTGTCTTTCCCGGAGGGATCATGGGAAGAACATTTTCATCCGGTGAAATACGGCAGTCGATAACAATAGCCTTGTTGTCCTCAAATGCTTTTGCAAGCACCTGCTCAGCATCATCGTCATTATGGATTCTTGCGCCCTTGACGCCGAATGCCTCTGCAAGCTTTACAAAATCGGTCTTTCTGTGGGGGTCGGTCTGTGAGAAGCGTCTGCCGTAGAAAAGCTTCTGCCACTGTCTTACCATTCCCAGCACGGTATTATTGAGAACGATTATCTTTATATTCAGGTCATATGAGCATACGGTGGCAAGCTCATTGAGGTTCATATGAAAGCTTCCGTCGCCGGTGAAAAGCACAACTCTCTTTTCCGGATGCGCAACAGCCGAACCCACAGCCGCGCCAAGTCCGTAGCCCATAGTTCCCAGTCCGCCGGAGGTACACCATGTTCTGGGCTGCTCAAAGCGGTATTTCTGGGATACCCACATCTGATGCTGTCCTACATCTGTTACGATAATGTCGCTGTCGTCTGTCAGCGCTCTTACAGCCTCGATGATATGATAGGGATGAGCGTAATCCTCAGACTTCGGAGTTTCTGTCACCTCGCCGTTTTTGCCCCATTCTGAAAGCTGAGCTATCCATTCCGGGCGCTCTGCCTTTTCAACTGCCTTTGTCAGTTCTCTGAGCGTATCTTTAAGATCTCCCAGCAGGCAGCAGTCTGTTCTTACATTCTTATTGATCTCAGCCTTATCAATATCAAGCTGGATGATGGTTGCATTCTTGCCGAATTTATTTCTGTCCCCGGCAACACGGTCGGAAAATCTTGCGCCGACTGTCAGTATCAGGTCGCAGTTATCAGTAGCCTTGCCGGTCTCATATCCGCCGTGCATACCGATAGTGCCCATATAAAGCTTATGTGACTGGGGGAAGCCGCCCAGACCCATTACTGATGAAGCAACCGGGCAGTCGATCTTTTCAGCAAGCTCTAAAAGCTCAGCTGACGCATCTGCGCTGATGACACCGCCGCCCATATAGATCATGGGTTTCTTTGAAGCCGCGATAAGCTTTGCAGCTGCCTCAAAATCAGCTTTTTCAGAAACCAGCTTATTTTCTGTTATCTCAGGCGTGATCTTATCATATTCACATACAGCGCCTGTAACATCCTTGGGGATATCAATAAGAACGGGGCCTTTTCTTCCGCTCATTGCGATACGGAACGCCTTACGGATAACATTTGCAAGATCCTTTACATCCTTGACAATAAAGTTATGCTTTGTCACAGGCAGGGATATGCCGCAGATATCCACCTCCTGGAAGCTGTCTCTTGCAAGCAGGTCATTTGTAACATTGCCTGTGATAGCGACCATGGGGATAGAATCCATATATGCAGTCGCAATACCTGTCACAAGATTAGTTGCGCCGGGACCTGATGTAGCGATAACCACGCCGCATTTGCCTGTTGTCCTTGCGTAGCCGTCCGCAGCATGAGCTGCTCCCTGTTCATGTGATGACAGGATGTGTGTGATCTTATCGCTGTATTTATAAAGTGCGTCATAGATATTCAGCACTGCGCCTCCCGGATATCCGAAAACGGTATCTACTCCCTGCTCCAGCAGGCATTCTGCGATAATCTCCGAACCGTTGAGTTTCATTTTGTTTGTTCCTCCTTTTTTCACTGTGCGGCTTTTGCCGATTTTACCTCTGCTTTTCATCGCTCACGGTAAATAAAAAAGACCCCGTCCCTCTATGACAAAGAGACGAAGCCGTTCAAACCTCGCTGTACCACTCTTATATGGCATAATGATATCGGATCGTAAGATCGAATATTTACCGCTTTAACGTGCGGTTCACGTTCCTGCCTACTTACATGAATGTTCAGCAGGACTGCTCCGGGACTACCTTCATACCCTCCTGCGGCTGCACTCTCAGCAACGGCAGCTCTCTTTGCGCAGTGGCGGGGCACTACTCCTTCCCATCCTTGCATTTACTGATATTACATGACCCGACAAACATCGCACGGTCAATATACATATTATACAATTATTACTTCCGATTGTCAAGTATATAGTTGATAGTTTATAGATGATAGTTTACGTAGTGATTAGTGGTTAGTTAAAATTTGGAATTTGGAAAGTGGAAAGTGGAATTTAATTGAATTGGGAATGAGGAATTTAGTTTATAGATTATAGTGATTTTTAATCTGTAAAACCAGCATCTCCGTTGCGAGCGGATAAATGGAATCCGTTATTATTCTTTCATGCCCTGAGCCATGCTTTATTAGTATTTCTGCTTTGGTGAGTCAAAAGGTGGAAACCACAAGGGGGTTGGTCCCCTTTTGTCCGCAG
>ONNU01000389.1 GCA_900319255.1 uncultured Eubacteriales bacterium | reverse complement strand
TATCGACAGCAATGCTCCGAAAAACGTAACGATCACCAGATTAAGATAATTTATGCTGAGATCCGAATAGAAGACCTTTTCAAATACAAGCACTACCAATATTGACGCTATCACACATACTGCCACTCCGCCGACTGCGCCCTCGATGGTTTTTTTGGGGCTGATCTTCGGGCAGAGCTTATGCTTTCCGAAAAGAACTCCCACAAAATATGCTCCTGCATCAGCAAGCCACGGTATCGCCATTGACAGAACAAGGAACATGGTCGAATGCGCAGGGTCTACGTCCTTGAGCTTTACAATATTGGTCAGTCCTACCGTTATTATCATAGTCATGCTGAAGGTATAGGAAAAATCCTTGAAGGATATTATCTCATGCAGCAGCACTATTGCAGACAGCATTATCAAAGCATAGCCATAGCAGATTATATCAGATATCCCGAAAAATGAAAGCGTCGGATATACCACCGCAAAGAACATACTCGGGACACTTATCTGCCAGGTTTTCAGCGTTTTGACTGCCTTGCAGAATTCAAAAACAGATGCGGCACAGATCAGAGAAACAAATATATCTATCGTGATCGGAAAAAACAGGCTCAGCACTACAACGGAACCTATTACGCCGATCACCATAAAGGCGGATATTATTCGTTCTTTCATTCACACACCTCCGAAACGCCTGTTTCTTTGGTTATACTCAATTATCGCCTTTTCAAAGGCTTTTTCGTCAAAATCAGGCCACAGCGTTTCTGTTGAGTAAAACTCTGTATATGCAGACTGATACAAAAGGAAATTGCTTAATCTGAATTCTCCGCCTGTCCTTATTATCAGGTCGGGATCAGGAAGTCCCGCAGTATACAGATGGCTTTCTATATCATTGAGTGTAATGTTTTCAGGGTCAAGTTTATTATCACGCACATCCTGCGCGATCATCTTTACGCTTCTCAGAAGCTCCGCTCTTGAACCATAATTCATCGCAATATTCAGAAGCATTCCCTGTCTGTTCTTTGCGTTATCCTCAGATTCGTCTATCAGCTCACGAAGCTTCGGGTCAAAGCCGCTTCTGTCGCCTATATATACGATCTTGATATCATCTTCGCGGAAATCAGTAAGCGAATCAATAAGATACTGTCTGAAGATCGACATAAGCGCAGATACTTCTTCAAGGGGTCTTTTCCAGTTCTCTGTAGAAAAAGCATACAGGGTAAGTATCTTTACACCTGTTTTGCTGATATATCTTGTAATTTTTCTGAAATTCTGAGCGCCGAATTTATGTCCGATGGGTCTCGGAAGTCCTCTTTTCTTTGCCCATCTTCCGTTACCATCCATTATGATGCCAATATGCTCAGGAATGATAAGTCCCGAATTCTTGTCAATCATGTGATATCACCTCGCGAATTAAGATCTGACAGTATATATCCGGCTGCGATATGCTGCGCTGTATATATACTCTCGGATTTTAATTTATTTAACCGATACCTTAAAATAACTCGGCAGGTGTCCCCCGCCGAGTTATTCATTTTTTTAAGTCAGATCAGATCTCCATTATCTGCTTCTGCTTCTTTTCTGTCATGCTGTCAATAGCTTTGATGTGGCTGTCGGTCTTATCCTGGATCTTCTTTTCGCCCTGCTTCTGATCGTCCTCGGTGATCTCGCCGCTCTTTTTCATAGCCTTGATCTTATCCATAGCCTCACGTCTGATGGATCTTACTGCTACCTTCGTTTCCTCGCCCATCTTTGCGATATCCTTTACGATCTCCTTACGGCGCTCTTCAGTAAGAGGCGGGAATATCATTCTGATAACTGAGCCGTCATTCTGAGGATTGATGCCGATATCAGAGGTCTGGATAGCCTTTTCGATAGCCTTGAGAAGGGATTTGTCCCAGGGCTGGATGGTGAGTGTGCGGGCTTCTGTGATGGAAACAGCTGCGACCTGATTTATCGGAGTGGGTGATCCGTAATAATCCACCCTTACCTTATCAAGAACAGAAGGATTTGCTCTTCCTGCGCGTACCTCGGAAAACTCTGTTTCAAGATGAGATACGGATTTTGACATTTTTTCGTCAGCTTTTTTGATGACAGTATTCATAACTGTTTACCTCCGTGATTATTATATTATTCAACAAGTGTGCCGACATTTTCACCGCACACAGCAGATACGATATTATCGGGATTATCAAGACTGAAAACAATGATCGGGATATTATTATCCTTGCAGATAGCGGCAGCTGTGCTGTCCATTACTCCCAGATCCTTATTGAGTACATCATGGAATGAAACCTTATCATATTTCTTTGCATCAGGGTTCTTCTTGGGGTCGCTGTCATATACGCCGTCTACCATCGTTGCCTTGAGAATGATATCAGCTTCGATCTCTGCAGCTCTCAGCGCTGCCGCTGTATCTGTTGAGAAGAACGGGTTGCCTGTGCCGCAGCCGAATACAAGGATCCTTCCCTTTTCAAGATGTCTGATAGCACGGTTTCTTATATACGGCTCTGCGACCTGCTGCATGGAGATAGCTGTCTGTACTCTTACCTCAAGATCAAGCTGCTCCAGCGCATCGCATACTCCCAGAGCGTTGATTACTGTTGCAAGCATTCCCATATGGTCTGCTCTTGTTCTGTCCATTTTGCCGCTGGATCTTCCGCGCCAGAAGTTTCCGCCGCCTACTACGATAGCTACCTCAACTCCAAGATCGTTGAGTTTTTTGATGGGCTCACAGAATTTCAGTACGGTGTCAAAATCAATGCCGTGCTTTTCTGCGCCTGCAAGTGATTCGCCGCTGAGCTTTAAAAGTATTCTCTTATATTTAGGTTCCATAAATTATCACACACTCCTGTTTAAAATATCATTCATATATATTTTACTATACAACGCGGTTAATGTAAAGTAGAAATTGTTATTTTTTTGTATGATTCTTACATTTAAGGGATTGTTTTTTTATTATAATATATAATCCTGACAACAATAATATCATTTTTTTGTAAAAAATGACCCTATTCTTACAGTTATGAACATACTTGCCTGCAAATGGTAATTCTGATAATGAATATTGCAGCCGTTATATACAGATAAACTGTCTTAAACACGGATAATAGTTTAAGACAGTTTATGCTTTTAGCTTCTTACTGATTATTTATCGGTTTTTGTCTTTGTTTCAGTCTTTTTTGCAGCAGGCTTTGCTTCTGCTTTTTCGGCTGTCTTTGCAGCAGGCTCTGCCTTCTTTGCAGACTCTTTCTTTGCTGCGGGCTTTGCCTCTGCTTTTTCAGCTGTCTTTGCAGCAGGCTCTGCTTTCTTTGCAGGCTCTTTCTTTGCTGC
>ONNU01000155.1 GCA_900319255.1 uncultured Eubacteriales bacterium | reverse complement strand
CGCTGGCTGAGCAGTCTGTAGGCTTTGTCACAAATATGGACTATGAAGCTTACCTCAACGGCTATATCCTCAGCGTTGTATGCTATAAGAAGGATAATTCAGCTCATACTACATATAAGGTATATAACTTCGATGTAAATACCGGCGGCAAGCTTAACAGAAGCGGCTTCCAGATACTCGGCGGTATCACTAACAGCCAGCTCAGACAGTCACTTATCAATGCCGTGGACAGCGTTTATTTCAAGCTTGCTGATAAGCCCGACACTATGCCCGCTGCCCGCGATAAATCTATCAGCGATCAGAACCTCCAGCAGGCTGAGCTTTTCTATAATTCAAACGGTAAGCTTTCCGCAGTTGTGACCGTGTATAATGCTGTAACAGAATATCCCGAGCAGGTTATCGCTGAGCTTGATGTTCAGCCCGCTCTCGGTATCAGCAATACTTCTCTTTCACTTGGCGAAGGCGAAAGCTTCCAGCTTAAATCCAATATTCCTGTAATGTGGCGTACATCCGCGCCTAAGATACTCACCGTTGACAGTACCGGCAAGGTCACAGCAAAAAGCACAGGCGTTGCGTGGGCTACCGCAAGAACAGCCAACGGCGTTGAAAAAGCCTGCAAGATCACAGTAAAGGCTGCACCCACAAAGGTTGATCTTTCAAAGGGCGTTGTAACTATAGGCGTGGGCGAGAAATTCAGCATTACCTCAACAGTAAATGCCGGCTCCGCATCCACAATGCGCAAATACCGCACAAGCAATCCCAATGTGGTAAGACTGAACCGCAGCGACTGGCAGTGTGATTTCATCGGCGTAAAGCCCGGCGTTGCATATGTAACGGTACGCACCTATAACGGCAAGGAAAAAGCCTGCAAGGTAACAGTAAAGGCAGAGCCGTCAAATGTCATCATCAGCAAAAAGACCATGACAATGAAGGTGGGTCAGACCGCAACTCTTACAGCAGCAGTACCCTCCGATGCAGGCTGCGCATCCAGAATTTTCCGCACAAGCAATCCCTCCGTCATCAGGATGACAAAGACCAACTGGACAGGTTCATTCAAAGCTGTAAGCCCCGGTGTTGCATGGGTAACGGTACGCACCTATAACGGCAAGGAGGCAAGCTGCAAGATCACTGTAACCGGCAGCGGCTCCACAGGCTTTGACGCAAGCAAATACGAAGGCAACCTGAAAAACGAGCGCGGCAGCATGATGATAACCAAGCTTTCAAACGGTGTATATCAGGTGAACACCTCGCTGATCTACCTCAACGGAAACAAGATCAGCAGCACCAAATATATCACCCCCATCAACAGCGACCGCATCACCTACACAACAAAGGACAGCTGGTATAACGAATATAAGATAACCCTTGATTTCATCGGCAGCAATGTAATATTCAGCCAGCAGCTCCTCAAGAAGAATCCCTCAGCGATCTTCGTAGCCCCCAGCGAATCAAATCTTGTTTTCACAAAGCTCAGATAATTTTATTACGCAACGGCACCCGGACTTTTTCCGTGTGCCGTTGCTTTTTGCGTTCCCCGTACTTGCTTTTGTGAAATTTTCCAATTCATGTCTGACGCTTTAAAAATATATGGTTCGTGCATGATATGTCTGCTTCTGAGCCAGCTGACAATCGCGGCTTAGAAATTATTGGTCATCATCCGTCACGGCTTCTCCGTGCCACTGCCCCTCAAGGGGAAGAGGAAGAAAAGAATAAAGAATAAATAATAAATAATAAATAAAAATATATGACCTCTCTCCGCTTTGTTTGCGCTCGGAACTCTTCAATTCAGGGGAGGGGTTAGTGCACGCCGGCGGGTTGACAGAACTTTGATGATGGGGTATTATAATAGGTAATAAAAAGAATGGGGTGGGATATGAGATGAAATGCAAGAAAATGATTGCGGCGGTTGTGGCAGCGGTTGTTGCGGCTTCGTGCGCTCTGGGAGGCTGCGGCGGTAAGAATCAGCAGGGGGGAAACGATATCTCTGCCGCTGAAAGCTCTCAGATGGTGACTTCATCGTCTGCCGGATCGGAACAGAGCAGCAGCCCGGAACCCTCCGTCAAGCCTGAAAGCAAGACCTCTCAGCCGGTCAGCAATACACAGGAAAGCAGTCAGATCCAGCAGCCTGACGAAAGCTCAGAAAATGAAGCTTCAACAGCCTCCGGAAAGATCACACCGAAGATCTGCGAGATAACTGACGATGAGGGACATAAGCTCTATACAATGGGCACTATCCATATCGCTGATGAAAGCATAATGAATATGCCGGCTTATTTTGAAACAGCTTTTGCGGAAAGCGATTCCCTTGCGGTGGAATGTAATAATACCGATACCGGCTTTGATCTGCTTTCTATCACAAAATTCATGTATACAGACGGTACGAAAATTACGGATCACGTTTCTGCTGAGGATTATCAGAAGGTGCTGGATATCGTAAAGGATTCGCCATACTATAATGAAATATATGCATATATCAAGCCTATGATGTGGGTATCTCTCGGGGAGATCACCGCAGGCGAAAAGCTGGGTATGGATGCAAAATACGGCGTTGATCAGATGCTGATTAATAAGGCCGTCAAGGAAGGCAAGGATGTTATCGAGGTCGAGGGTACAAAATTCCAGATGGATCTTATTACAGATATGCCTGAGAATATACAGAATTTCCTTTTCCATTCCATGGCGCAGACTGAAAACTATACCGATAAGATGTCTGAGGCGCTGAGAAAGACTTACGAAAACTGGAAAAAGGGTGAGGAGATCGCTGATGATGATATCGGCGAGGAAGAGCTGACCGAAGAGGAAAAACAGCTTCTTGCAGAATATAACCGTATTCTACTTACGGACAGAAATGTGGGCATGGCTGATAAGGCTGAAAGATATCTTGCAAGCGGGGACACGGTTTTCATGGCAGTAGGCTCGGCGCATTTCTATGGAGAAGGCGGAATATATCAGCTGCTTGAACAAAGAGGATATCATATACGCCAGCTGACTGATGAGGATGCAAAGCCGGTTGAAGGGTCGGTGATGGAAAGCACAGCATCAACGGTGTCGGAGACAGATCCGGGGATACCGAGAGCAGCGTGAGACAAACAATCT
>ONNU01000329.1 GCA_900319255.1 uncultured Eubacteriales bacterium | reverse complement strand
GGTTCCGGCTCGGGTTCGGGCTCGGGCTCCGGCTCCGGCTCGGGTTCGGGTTCCGGTTCTGATTCGGGTTCCGGTTCAGGTTCTGATTCGGGTTCCGGTTCCGGTTCGGGTTCGGGCTCTGGCTCGGGCTCGGGTTCGGGCTCGGGCTCTGGTTCGGGTTCCGGTTCGGGTTCCGGTTCCGGTTCGGGTTCCGGCTCAGGTTCGGGCTCCGGCTCGGGTTCAGGTTCCGGCTCTGGTTCGGGCTCTGGTTCTGGCTCTGGTTCTGGCTCTGGTTCTGGCTCCGGTTCAGGCTCGGACTCAGGCTCGGGCTCGGGCTCGGGCTCGGGCTCTGGTTCCGGCTCCGGCACTGGTTCAGGATTGAAAATCGCTTCTTCCGGTGCGTCGGATGCTTGGGGTTCGTATGTATCTGAAATTACGTTTTCAAATGTCATTTCCTCTGCCGGATCTTGTTCAGGCTCGGGGGGCAGCTCCTGTTCCTGCTGCGCTGACGGTGCCGGAACAGGCGGCTGCAGCTCGGGGCGGCTGTATGCAGGAGAGTCTGTTTCTGTATTTGTATTGTTCCCGGGCATTGATGTGTCTGGCTCCGGGGGAACGCTGCGGCTCTCTGCTTTCAGGTCGTTTGATGCAGTCTGTATTTTATGCTTTAAGCTTTCGGTAACATCGTATTGTTCCGCTGAATTCCTTTCCGTCCTTCTGCCGGCGGATGATGACATCTCTTTCGCCGCAGCAGTATCTGATGTCGCAGGGGACGTTCTTTCTTCTGCGGGGGCGTTTTTTTTTAATCCTCCGCTTCCGTACAGATCTACCGGTACAGGCCGTACAGGCTTTATCTCGCTCACAATGACATTTGATCTGAGCAGGGTGTTCGTGGTCTCGAAATTGATTATCCTGTCCCTGAGCTTCGTTCCGCAGTAACTGCAGTAATTTTCCTCTGATTCATATGATCTTCCGCAATTAATACAAAATGGCATATTTACTCTCCTTTCTTTTTATTTTTCCTGCTGCCCCTGTCCTGAGGGGACAACAGATATTGACGTGATGCCGATTCATACGACAAGTAATTGTACACTTTAAAACGATAAAGTTTTTTCACATAGGAATATGATATCATTTCATCTCAACAAAGTCAATAGGTTTTTATATATTTTGTACAACATTACAATTATTTACTATAAATTTTATGCCATATTTACACTGATGTATGTTTCATTCCACAAATATTCGCAAGACACAAAAAACCGCCCTCAAAAGAGAGCGGTCATCATTTCTGATATTATCTTTTTGTTGTAACTACTATCTTTACGCTGCTGCCGTCAATGCCGACTGAAACATCATCTGCTATATTCGCAACAATGGATCTCTCCAGCTCATCCCATTCCTCATTCATTCTGCCTTCAGGGATCTCCGAGCTTACATTTGTCTTATACTGCGCAAGGCTCCAGACATTGGTTGACCCGAAGGTGGACATGGAATCTGCTCCGAAGGTATAGTAGCTATAGCTGTCGGTATCCGGAAAGGCTGACTGGTTGTTCAATCCGCTGAGATAGGTCTGGAAAAGGTTTTTTATCTTCCCCATGACACCCTTTGCGGCTGCGTTTTTTCCGGAGGTGGAGGATTTCAGAAGCTCCTCCCTCATCTCAGGATCCATGTTTACATCAGCCTGCAGATTAATATAGTAATTCTTATTGTCATCCTCGATCCAGAAATACGCATAGAACTTTCCGGTTATCTCATTCACCATGCCCAGAAGCTCTTCTGTAAGAAGTCTCAGGTGGATCCTTTTCTTTCCGGTAACACCCTGATAATCAGCGTATTTTTCTACCTCGCTGAGCACTTCCTCTCTGCAGCTTCCATCGTTTGTTACATATATTTCATTGGTTTTCATTTTATTCTCCTCATTCTACCGTAAGAATCTCGCTGAAGCCTGTGATAAAAAAGATCTCGTTTATGGTTTCGCCAACATTCTTAACTACCATTCTTCCGCATGCTGCCTGGAGCTTTTTCTGCGCGGAAAGAAGTACCCTAAGTCCCGCTGATGAAATATACTCCAGCTTTTTAAAATCAAAAACAAGTGAGCTTACATCCGACAGTGATTCCTCAAGAGCTGCCTCAAGCTTAGGTGATGTCGCAGTATCAACACGTCCTGTTACTGTTACAGTAAGCTCGCTGCCTTTCAGATCCTTTTCAATCGTCATTTTATTTGCCTCCATCTTTATCCCTGAAAATATTATGCGTTATCCGGCGTTTTCAGGACAGTCCGTATCCGCATACTAATATAATTGCATATTTTAAGGAAAGAATCAAGTGTTTTGCAGATTTTTATATCCTGACAATAAATTTCCCCGCATCGCAGGCTATTATTATCATCCGGGATATTAACTGCGCAGACAGACACAATATGCGTCTGTCTGCACAATACCATCATTTTGTATCGTCGTTATCGAAAACGCCCTCTTCCACAAGCTCAAGGAAGGCTTTTACTACCTTTTCGCTGAGCTGGGTGCCTGTGCAGCGCTTGATCTCATCCACAACATCCTTCAGTTTCATTTTCTTTCTGTACGGTCTTGTGGAATACATCGCATCGAAGGTATCTGCTACGGCGATGATCTGAGCGATCTCGGGTATCTCGTCACCCTTCAGCCCCTTGGGATAGCCTCTGCCGTCGATCCTCTCATGGTGATACCTTGCGCCGATAGCAAGATCAGGCTCAATGGTGATCTCCTTGAGTATCTCATAGCCCTTCTGGGGATGGTTCTTCATTATCGCATACTCTTCATCAGTAAGACGTCCCGGCTTATTCAGTATGCTGTCGGGTACGCTTATCTTACCGATATCATGGAGCAGGGCGATATTATAGATATGCTCAACTTCATCCGGGCTCTTGCCCATTCTTTCAGCAAACATCCTGCTGTACTGGGCAACTCGTGAAGCATGACCGTTTGTATATTCATCCTTGGATTCAACACATTTTGAGAATGCCATGGACATCTCATTGATAAGCTTTTTGTTTTCGTTCTGCTTGCGCAGGTAATATGCCTCTCTTCTTTCAAGTACAAAGAAGAATATCAGCATCAGGAACAGCACTATGCCAAGTCCGATGATTATATAGAACCATGCCTCTTCATATACAGCCTTCTCTTTGATAAGCGTTATGCTTACGGACTTGTCCACCTTGCCGGTATTGGTATTGACAAGGGAGAAATGGAAGGTGTATTTTCCGCCCTTCAGATTCGTATAGGTTATGGTGGAAAGGTCGTTCTTTGTCATCTGGACGGCATTATCGTCAAAGCCCTCAAGATAATAGCTTATATGAGGGTTCTTCAGGGAATATGTAAAAGCGTTCGCATATATCGTCAGACGCTTGCAGTCAGCGGGAATGCTGATGCTCTTATTTTCGGTGGTCTCAATATAGTTATCGTCTATCCTGACAGCAGGGATGCCGATCTTTATCTTGCTGTTATCCTCTGAGGAATTATTGATATTGATGCTGCATACCCCCGCAGAGCCTGAGATGAACAGAGTTCCGTCATCATCAAGCTGGCTGTAGGAGTTTGCTGTGGTAATGAAGGGAAGTCCGCTGTGGATATCATAGAGGATATAGTCGATATCCTTGTTTTCAAGCATATCCTTCTTCTTTACAATATGGATACCGTTGCTGTTGAGTACCCATATATTATCGTTTTTATCAAAATACAGATCGAAGTTATTTGAATACGGGAATTTCTTTATCATGTAGACCTTTTCGTTCTGCATATAGGAAATGGAATTGCTGGTGATGATCCAATATACATTTTCTGTGGGGTCTTTCTTTATCCTCATTACGACCTCTGAGGTAAGTCCGTCATTCTTGCTGATCCTGGATATCCTTGAACCGTCCACCATATATATTCCGTCGCCGTCACTGCCGAGATACAGTCTGCCGTCGTCAGTTTCTTCAATGGTCAGGATCTCCGTATTGCTTATACCTGTGGATTCATCATAGGTCTGTACGATCTCCCCGTCCCTGATTATCAGAACTCCCTTTCCGGTGGAAACAGCAAGCCGCCCGTCAGCAAGCTCCTTTATCATCCTTATCCTGTTTACAGACAATCCGTTATCTTCATTATAATATCTGATCTTTTCAGTTTTCGGATCATATGAGATAAGACCATAATCGCTGTATGTGCAGAACCACAGCACGTTATTCCTGTCCTTGATTATACACCTTACTCTTGAATCTCCGATCATCTCGCTTACTTTATTTGTAAACTGTTTATAATTCTTATTCAGAATATAAAGTCCGTTGTCAGTACCCACATACAGTTCATTCTTATATCTGCAGGTCGTATTGACAACAACATTTTCAAGCTTTGATATTCTTGAAATATTCCTGAACTGGTTTTCAACGATCTTCATAACGCCCTGTCTTGAAGATGTGAACCACAGGCTGCCCTCATAATCCTGCATGATATTATCTATCGAGCTGGTCATAGGAACGTCTGTGATATTTGTATAGTTCATATCCTTATCAAAAAAGCCTATGCCGTTATCGCAGCAGACCCAGATCTTATCATTTATCTTTTTGATATTATTGATGGTATTCTGGGGACGGATGCTGTATTTTTTTGCAGTAGATGTAGGCTTGGTGATATCCCAGCAGATAAGACCTTCTTTTCTTGCGCTGAGATAGAGGATATTTTCATTTTCCGGATCAGGATAAACCGTATCCACCGTACCGAATCCGGTAGTATCCGGGTCATAGTAGCCCGTTATCTTATCATTCTTGAAGGTAAAGAAGCCGCCCTCGATATCAACACCGTAGATCACGCCGTCTTTGCTTTTTGTCAGCTTGAGGATATACTTCTTATTGATCTGGGCTTCATCAATAGGCTTGATATTATTATACATATCAATAACGGTAAGACCCATTGTAGTAGCAACGATAATATTCCTGTTATCATCCTCAATAATAGACCTTATGGAAGAAGATGCAAGCCCCTTACCCTTATTGAAAAACGTAAATTCCTCACCCTCGAGCATAGCTGCGCCGTCATCATTCGTACCGATCCACAGTCTTTTTCTTGAATCAATAAAAAGACATCTTACCGTAGCGATACCGCTTGTGGAATCATATCTATAAAAGGAATTGCCGTCATAGCGGATAAGTCCGCTGTAACCGCCGATCCAGATATATCCGTTTTCACTCTGAACGATAGCGTTGGTTTCAGAGGTGGGCAGTCCGTTTGTATTATCATACAGAACCGCTGTATAATCCACAGCCTGCTCTATCGGATCCGCAGCCTCCGCTTTCAGGCTTACTGAAAACAACACCGACACTACAAGAGCGATCAGAACAAATATCACAAAGTATCCAATGTATTTTGCTGTATCAATAGTTTTTTTGCATTCCATATCAGCACCGGCTTTCAAAGAAAACATTTTTATATAAACTACATAATAATATTAATTTATTATACCACTTTCTGTATTATTATGCAATAAAATGGTAAAAAATTACAAAATAGTAACCACTTATTGAATTAGGAATGAGGAATTAAACAGAAGCAAGCCTTTCTGATCCTTGATTCACTTTTTTCTATAAACCTGAATCCGTGAAACTGACATCTCCGTTGCCGGCAGAAAAAGGGAATCCGCTGTTCCGCCTTTATGCTCTGAGCCATACTTCATTAGTATTTCTACTCTGGTGAGACAAAAGGTGGAAACCACAAGGGGTGTCCCCCTTGAGTTTTCCCCCTTTTGGAATCCCCTTTCCTTAACCCCCGTGGCAAGCCACACT
>ONNU01000128.1 GCA_900319255.1 uncultured Eubacteriales bacterium | reverse complement strand
TGAATTTTACCCGGATGATAATACTCTGAAAAAGCTGTTAGGTTATGGCGTTAATATCGGTCTGGATATGATCGGCAAAGAAACAGGGCGCGGCGATCGTTACCGCGCAGACACGGTTTGCAAGGTAAAGGAATGGGGTTATCTTTCCCAGCTTGTTCTGTCGTCAGATCTTTGCAGAGTGCAGGATCTGCGGTCAATGGGCAGCTACGGCTATGCGCACCTTTTTGAAGCCTTCCTTCCGATGCTCCGCGAAAGAGGTATCACGCAATCTGAAATAGACCTCATGCTGAAAGAAAACCCGAAGCGTATTTTTGCCTGAACGCAGAAGTCATAGGGACGCTTCATTTCCAGCGATTGTGAGCCCGATAATGCAGATAGTGGGTAGCGGTTAGTGATTAGCTCTGCCACTGTCCCAAAAAATCACACACATAACATCAGAAAAAGCTATCCCTCAGCCATACACTGCAAGCTATGGCTGAGGGATATTTTTTATTT
Organism: uncultured Eubacteriales bacterium; assembly: GCA_900319255.1. Lineage (GTDB taxonomy): Bacteria > Bacillota > Clostridia > Oscillospirales > Acutalibacteraceae > UBA1213. Next base: position 3,541 of record ONNU01000128.1, on the reverse strand, counting down.
ATTATTTATTCTTTATTATTTATTCTTTGAGCCGGCGTCAGCCGACGTTTCCGCCTCGTGCTTGAGATAATCAGGTACACGGATGAGAATAAAAAGAAGTAACCGCCTGTCTGCTGAAACAACGGTTACTTCGATAACTATTATTTATGGGACTGCCGTAATCGGATGGTTGCCCTGCTTTCAGTCAGCTCTGGGGATCAGCATTTTTTCATTTTCCATTTTCTGCTTTCAGCTTTCAGCTTCAATTTATGGAAATTATGCTTTTCTGATTCATCAGAGCATCCCGGAATACCCGTCAGCTTATTTGTTCAGGTATTTCTCGGCTGCGGCAAGCTTTACGGCAATGCAGAATACTTCCATTGCGATCTGCAGCTCCTCTATCGGGGGATATGTAGGCGCAATTCTGATGTTGCTGTCCTTGGGGTCGTTGCCGTAGGGGAAGGTCGCTCCGGCGCCTGTGAGGATAACTCCGGCTTCCTTACAAAGGGCTACTACTCTCTTTGCACAGCCCTCTTCTACATCTACGCTTACAAAATATCCGCCGTTCGGATCGTTCCACTGCGCTACGTCAAGTCCTGAGAGATTGCTGTTCAGCATATCTACAACCAGTCTGAATCTCGGCTGCAGAATTGCCTTATGCTGCTGCATATGCTCAAGCACGCCTGCCTTATCCTTGAAATAAAGAACATGACGCAGCATATTGATCTTATCAAAGCCGATGGTCGTATATGAATATCTGTTATTGATAAGTCTCAGGTTTTCCTTGCTTGCTGCTACTGCTGCAACACCAGAACCGGGGAAGGTGATCTTTGATGTGGAGCAGAACTCAAATACCATATCCTCATTGCCTGTCTTTTTCAGCTCGTCAAATATATTCAGAACTGTATCAGGCGTATCGGTAATATCGTGGATGATATATGCGTTATCCCACATGATCCTGAAATCCTTTGCTGCCGGCTTCAATGCGGCAAAACGGCGTACTGTCTCGTCTGAATAGGTAACGCCTGTGGGGTTGGAATACTTCGGTACACACCAGATGCCCTTGATGGTATCGTCCTCGCTTACAAGCTTTTCAACGATATCCATATCAGGTCCTGTCTTTGTCATGGGAACCGGGATCATCTCAATGCCGAAATATTCTGTGATGCCGAAATGTCTGTCATATCCGGGAGCCGGGCAGAGGAATTTCAGCTTCTCCTGCTTGTTCCAGGGCTTTCCCCCTGCGCCCTGCTTCATCAGGCACGCTATTGTATCAAACATAAGATTAAGGCTTGAATTTCCGCCTACAAATACATTCTCAGCGTCTACGCCAAGTATATCAGCGAAAAGCCTTCTTGCTTCGATTATTCCGTAAAGATTGCCGTAGTTTCTGATATCGGGGCAATCCTCTGTTGTGAAATTGGTCTGGGGTGTTACAACGCCGAACATATCATTTGAAAGTGAGATCTGCTCTGCGCCGGGCTTTCCCCTTGCCATATTGAGTGAAAGTCCTCTTGCCTTATACTCAGCATATGCCTCGCTGAGTTTCCTGTATTCTTCGCCGAGCTGCTGTTTATCCATTGTTGAATAGACCGCCATGAAAATTCCTCCTAAAAAATATTTCAAAATTCTTCAAAACACCTTTATAATTTTAATATAACGGCGGTTAAAATGCAAGTTATATTTGCCTTTCTTGCAAAATTCATTCATATAACATAAGATTTTTAAATTAAGCATAATTTTTCGTTGAATATGACGTAGTTATCTTAGAAATTAGTTTATTGATAAATTTGGAATTTGGAATTTGGAAAGTGGAATTTATTTGAATCAGGAATTTAGTTTATACCTGAATCCATGAAACTAACATCTCCGCTGCGGGTAGAAAAAAGAATCCGATGTTCTGCTTTAATGCCCTGAGCTATGCTTTACTTAGTATTGCGATCCATTTTATTATCCCCGCAGCAAGCCGGGCTTCGGCAGCAGATACTTTCTTGTTGATGAATCAGGGGGTCACAGGCGGTATGGGTTTGTTTTGTTGTGATCTGCGCTTTTCGCGGAGCTGGCGGAAAAAGTCGGAGAGGATGGCGCTGCATTCCTCTTCAAGCACGCCGCTTCTGTATTCCGGCTTGTGATTATATGGCAGCTCAAATAGATTAATTACAGAGCAGACCGAGCCTGCTTTTATATCCGCGCAGCCGAAAACCACCCTTCTTATTCTTGAATTAATGATCGCTCCTGCGCACATGGGGCATGGCTCAAGGGTAACATACAGCTCACATTCCCATAATCTCCAGCCTCCGAGGTTTTTACAAGCGTCGTCAATAGCTTCGATCTCGGCATGATAGAGGGCATTTTTTCCGTACTCCCTGCGGTTGAAGCCTTTGCCCACCACCTCGCCGTTTCTTACGACCACAGCGCCGATAGGAACCTCATTCTGTTGAAAAGCCAGCTCTGCCTGTTCAAGAGCAAGGCGCATGAATTTTTCATCCTGATCCATATAACATCCATCCCGTTACGTTTCTGAAAGCAGCGCAGGCTGATGCTCAGGCGCTTTTCTTAACGAACATATATATTTTGAATTCCGTACTGTTTTCATTTTCAGCCTGTTTCATACAGGTACAGATAAGCACGCCGTATTTTCTGAAGAAGAGGTTCATGATATCGTCAAGCACAGCCATCATAAGACCGATTCTATCATCGGGGCTGCAAAGCTCCTGCACGCCTGCATCGCAAAGCTCAAGCTTGACGCTTGGACGAAGAAAGCCGGCAGCGATCCGGGTATTGGTAATGAACATATTGGTAAACCAGACATATTTATCTTTTTTGATACCCTCTTCGATATGGGTCATACGGCTGAAATAATCGGTATTGAAATAATCGTCGATAAATTTCTTGGAAATTCTGTGGACGTTATCACTGCCCACAGCGCGGCGGTAATAATTCTCGCCCCTGCGGATATCGGGTTCAAGGAGCTTATTTATCATCATAGCGGGGTCTTCGATAACGAAGGTAGCCCGTTTTTCATAGAGAGATATTTTCATAGCGTCATTGCCGGTATGTTTTTTCTTTTTTATTTTGAGGTTATCAATATTGATCCTGATGCGGGAATGCTTAACGGTAAGACCCTCGATTTTTTTCAGCTCTCTGATCTCAGCCACCTTTCTATGCTGAGCCTCGATCTTAGGCATATAGGTTTTTCCCTGAAAGATCTCGCAGGAGGTTTCCTTATCGGTAACGACCCTGACATAGCCGATATGTTCAACGAAGGTAATACTGGGGTCGTCATAGTTTTCCATACATTTCTGAAAGATATAGTTTTTCCTATCCTGTTCGGAAGTAAAATTAATAGAATTATTTCTTCTTTTCAACCCGATCCCTCCCAGAATCCAACAAAGCTATCTACAATTCTATTACACTTCCCCCTCTTTGTCAACCGCCGGCGCCGTCGGCGGCGTGCCGCCGCTGTCAAAATCGCGGGGCAGGTCTGACAATGCGTTACTTTCGCCCCCGCGTGTTATACTTGGATGGTAAGGGGAAATAAAATAATCCTCAGCCGGCTCCT
>ONNU01000112.1 GCA_900319255.1 uncultured Eubacteriales bacterium | reverse complement strand
TTCAAAAGGGGAGACCGGCGTGCCGCCGGTGTCACACTTGCCTTAGCGTATGTTCCTGAAATGCAGAACATTCCTAATTAGCTTAGTATACTCTGATTTCAAACAAAGGGGCTGTGAAATAATTACGAGCATTGCCGTACCGATCCTCCGCGCGTTGGGCAGAAAGCAGAAATCCGATAAAACTTACCCACGTGGAGCGAACCCGGGGGGAGATAAGGAAAAGGAATTTCAAAAGGGGAGAACCTTAAGAGGGGGGCGACAGCCCACTTCTTATGGTTCTCCCCTTTTGTCCGCAGCGGCAAAGCCGCTGTCCCGGAAGAAGTCATCGGTTAAAAGTAATTATAATGAAAAGAAAAGCTGTAAAATCCGAAATCATTTACTTTCATCCACTTCTGCCGCCTGAAAAAAACGATACACGATAGCAATGAAGAATCAAAGTGAGTTCCATCATTTTTTCACAGTTCCTATTATCATCTGTGACCGCCGCCGCCGCCGAAGCTTCCGCCTCCGCCGCCGCCTCCACTGCTGCCGCCGCTGCTGTTGCTGGGCGGTATGTAGACCTTGGAGGTATGCTCGTACATATACTGGTCAACGACCTCATTGAATTGAATACGGTTGTTGGAGGTGTATGCAGAAGCCTTTTGCAGCTCTCTGAATTTGTATTGCTTGCGTATCTGGCTTTTTCTGAAGATCGCAATGATACAGCCCACGATTATTCCTATGCCAAGGAAAACGTACCAGTATTTCGGGGGCGGTATCTGCATTTCGATGATCGAGCCGAAAAAGCAGTAGCGATAGCAGCCCTTTTCATCATTGTGGTAGGAGCTTTCCCATGAGGGACCCTTGTTTTTGTACAGCTTCAGATCGCCTGTGAATGACCCCACCGCGGAATCGACCTTTGATTTATAAATAGTCTGTCCGCTTTTTGGGAGGTATTTGTACATATGCTCTATCATTTCCTCAACTCTGTCGTCAAAGCCGGTGCTGGGATAATAAAGCTTTGCATCATGGCAGGTGCATATGTAATCATATGAAACGGACTGACCCTCAAAGTCAAGATACAGGAATACCGAATCCTGATCGTAATCAAGGGTGAAAAGCTCGATTATTCCCTGACGGGTGAATTCCTCGGTCACGGAATCGGAACGGTAATTTCCGCCCATGAAAATGGCAACATTCATCCCGATATCATCCGCTGTCTGCTGTACGGCTTTGATGGTTTTGTCATAATAGCTGTCGCCGTCATATACAAGAGCTTCATCCTTGAAATATGCGTTTTTTGTCTTGTAATATTTGCCGGTGTAAAGCGATTTCTGTATATCAGAGCTGGCGTAATCGAAGCTATGCACAGGATATGCTATATGCGGATCCTTTTCCTTTTCTGTTGCAGCCGTATCGCTGTCGGAGGAGGACGATGACGATGGAGAAACGCCTTCTTTCAGATAGTCCTCGTAATCGTAGTAATCATTCTCATCCTGCGCAAAAGCAGTGATGCCCGCCGATCCGAGAACGATGATACCTGCCGAAGCAGCGGCAATGATCCTTTTTATCATAACAGGAACCCTCCTATAAAATAACCTATCACCATTATAATGAGCGTAGTTATCAGACCTACGAGGAACATATGCAGCCGGAGCTTGCCGGGATCGATGGGAAGCTCGCCGGAGATCTTGCCGGTCTGACCGTTTATCGCATATTCCCATATCTTATCCTTATAATGGAAGGTCATGAACCATACCGGAAGAAGCATATAATTCCAGCGGAGCTTTCTGACATCCTCTGTGAAATGCTTACCCTTCATCCGGTCGTAGCCGCAGGAGGAATCAAGAGCCGCTCTGTTATTTTCAAACATTCTCTGATGTATCCTGGGGTAGATGGATTCCTTTTCAACATCCCATTTATCAGCAAGGAAGCCGCTGAGGTAAGCCATATCAAAATCCTTTGTTTTGCTGTAATCGAAAGGCTCTATCGCCTCCATCAGATCATCCTCGATCTTTTTCGATCCGTCAGCGGGAACTCCGTCATATTCGACATTCATATCTCTTACGACCTTATAATATTTTGTCTGGGTATATTCGTAATTTCCGCTTCTCCATGTCCTGACATTTTCGCCGGTAGCGTCAAGCCTTGAATGAGTGATGGCATCGGCTACCCAGAAGGGAACATACAGACCGGTCATCTTTTCGATCTGCTTGTCAGATACCAGATCATTCGGAGCGAACTTCTTCTTTTTAGCCCATTGATTGAAATATTCCACAGCTTTTTCCCTGCCGAAAGCAAAGGGCAGCACCTTTGAGGGTCTGTATTTTCCCTCGATACGTCCTTTAAGAATAACAGGGTTATGACAGTAATAGCAGAAGGAGGCGGCAGTGTTCATATCGGAAACTATTTCGGCGCCGCAGCTGGGGCATTGATAGAGTCTGGTGTTCTCACTGAATTCATCCTCTTTCATCTGCTGTTCAGGAGATTTATTTTCCTGATTTCTTTTTTCATTTTCTTTTAATTCTTCTTCAATCTTTCTCTGCTGATCCTGTTCAGCCTCTGAGATCTGCTGAACCATCTGATTGACCTGCTGCGGAGTGAACTCTCCCCGGCAGTAATCACAGCAGAAAAGCTGCTTATCAGGATTGAATTTTAATTCAGCGCTACAGTTCGGGCATCTGTAAAGCTTGACATCCATAAGAAACACCTCTGAACAAAAAACAGTAATTCATTTACTTAGAATTATACTATATTTACCAATATCGTGTCAATAAATGTTGATTGCAATTGAAAGAATTTACAACTTATTAATGAATTTGTGATTTAGTGGGTAGTGAAATTAGGAATTTGAAATTTGGAATTTGGAATTTGGAATTGATATAAACATGAATCCGTAAAACTGACATATCCGGTGCGGATGAAAAAAGGAATCTGCTGTTCCACTTTAATGCCCTGAATCATGCTTTATCAGTATTTCTGCTTTGGTGGGTCAAAAGGTGGAAACCACAAGGGGTTTCCCCTTGAGTTTTCCCCCTTTTGGAATCCCCTTTCCTTAACCCCCTTTGCAAGCCGGACTTTAATGACTAAGAGCTGGTATTGTCAGGAGCTTTACAAAAGAAGCTTTCTGATGCAGACAGTAAATCAGATGAGTGGGGGTAAAAGTTCTGAATTTCATAACCACACCGATCCTCCGCGCGTTGGACAGAAAGCAGAAATTAGATAAAACCTACCCACGTAGAGCGAACCCAGGGGGGAGATAAGGAAAAGGGATTTCAAAAGGGGAGAACCTTAAGAGGGGGGCACCAGCCCACCTCTTGTGGTTCTCCTCTTTTGTCGCAGCGGCTTAGCCGCTGCCCTGTAAGAAGTCAGCGTTCAATAGAAGCCAGGTTATAAAGAATAAATCCTGAATCAGCTGTTCCACTTTAA
>ONNU01000164.1 GCA_900319255.1 uncultured Eubacteriales bacterium | reverse complement strand
TTGTTAGCGCCGCAGAAAGCGTCTACAACATAAAGCTTCTTGCCTGAAAGCTCTTCAAGAGCGAGCTTTTTACAGGTCTCCCAAGCCTCCTGAGAAGCGGGGTGGTTATCGTTAGGATATTCGGGTGTTGTCCACCATACTGTATCCTTTGACTTATCGTCCATAACGATGAACTTATCCTTAGGTGAACGGCCGGTATAGATACCTGTCATAACGTTAACAGCGCCAAGCTCTGTTACCTGACCCTTCTCAAAGCCTTCAAGAGAGGGATCTGTCTCATCCTTGAAAAGTACGTCATAAGAGGGATTATAAACGATCTCCTTGACATCAGTGATACCATATTTTGTGATATCGATCTTTGACATAATGATTACTCCTTTATTCTTAGAATATCCCTTCATGCGCAAAGGGCAAGACCCTCATACGCACAAAAATACACATATATAATACATCATTTTCCACGCATTTGTCAAGTAGGTTTGAACCTTAATTCCGGTGCCGTGCCGGTGCCGTGCCGGCACTGTCAATTTCGTCTTAGCGTATGTTCTTCATGTGTCAGAGTTTTGGATCGGCTTTGCTTTTTTGATTAACCCCTCAGTCGCTTGCAGCGACAGCTCCCCTAAAGGGGAGCCTATTCGGCGGCGTGCGGTTCCCCAGAGCCTCCCCTTTAGGGGAGGTGGCTTTCAGTCACGTCAGTGATTGAAAGCCGGAGAGGGTTTTCCAGGCGTTGGGCAGAAAGCAGAAATCCATTAGAACCTGCCCACGTAGAGCGCGCCCGGGGGGTGATAAGGAGAGGGGATTTCAAAAGGGAAGACCGGCGTGCCGCCGGTGTCAATTTTGTCTTAGCGTATGTTCTTCCTTTGCAAAAGTTTTGAATCGGCTCTGTATGGTTCCGGAATTCATACAATGGGCATGTGCGCCCGCAGGAAGTGCCCTTGGGGTACCGCCGCTGGCAATTTCGTCTTAGCGTATGTTCTTGAACTGCTGAGCTTTCCTCATCAGCAAATATTACTTTGATTTCAAAAAACGAGGCTGTCGCATTAAGAAGAACACAATAAAATAGCAAAAAAGCCGATGAATTCTGTATTCACCGGCTTTTTCTTACCGTACGTCTTTTTCTCGCTTCGCTTTGAAAAAGATTGCTTTCTACTGATGGGGAAGTTCTTCATTTTTTACCGCCTACGGCGGTTTTTGAGGGTTTTTCGCACGCTGCGGCGTGCGACCAGGGGCTATGCCCCTGGATCCTGCCGCCTCCCCAAAGGCGGGCGAAACTTTTATAAATGCTCCAGTCCCTCTTTTATTTCAGCAGCGCAGCTGTTATTTCCTTTGCCGATGCAAGAGCCTGGTCTATCTTTGAGATATCGCCTACGCCTGCCATTGCGCGCTCGGGCTTTCCGCCGCCCTTTCCTCCGGTGAGGGCTGCAACCTCCTTTACGATCTTTCCGGCATGAGCGCCCCTCTTTATTGCCTCCTTGCCGCAGGCTACACAAAGATTCGCTTTCTCGCCGTCTATCGCAAACATTACTGCTATGCAGTCCGGTGCTTTATCAAGTACAGAATCTGCCATTGACTTGAGTCCGGCGCTGTTCATGCCCTTGAATTTTCCGCAGGCTGTGCGTACGCCGTTTACCTCCTCAGCTGAGGAAAGCATGGTGTCGATGCCCTGAGATGAAAGCTTTGCTGTAAGAGCTTCGATCTCTCTTTCCTTTGCTTTCAGCTCCTCCATCAGTCTTTCTGCGGACTCTGCTATCTTCGCGGAATTCTTGATCTTGAGCGCCTTTGCTGTGTCGTTCATCAGCTGGTCATTGCTGTTGAGAAGCTCAATGATGCCCCAGCCTGTTACAGCCTCGATCCTGCGCACACCTGCTGCTACTGAGCTTTCGCTGATAATACGGAAAAGCGTTACCTTTGATGTATTGTCCATATGTGTGCCGCCGCAGAATTCCTTGGAGAATTCCCCTGCCATTACAACTCGTACAACATCGCCGTATTTTTCTCCGAACAATGCCATTGCGCCCAGCTTCTTTGCTTCCTCGATGGGCATTTCCTTTGTAACAACAGGATAAGCCTTTGCTATCTCCTTGTTTACAAGATATTCTACCTTTCTTAGCTCCTGAGGTGTGAGCGCAGAAAAATGTGTGAAGTCAAAGCGGAGCTTTTCATCCGTAACAAGCTGTCCTGCCTGCTCGACATGGGTACCCAGCACCTCTCTGAGCGCTGCCTGAAGAAGATGCGCAGCTGTATGATTACGCATAATTGCAAGCCTTGCAACACGGTTGACTAATGCATCAACTTCTTCGCCTACAGAAACAGTGCCCTGATCTATATGACAGCGGTGCATGAATATACCGTTATTATCCTTTACAGTATCGACTACCGAGATAGTGCAGTCCTTTGTTTTGATCGTACCTACGTCGCCGATCTGTCCGCCGCTTTCTGCATAGAAGGGTGTGCTGTCAAGAACGATAACAGCATCGTCGCCGCTTTCGCAGGAGCTGACCTTTTCACCGTCCTTTACGATGGCAAGAACATTTGCCTTGCCGGTAAGGTTGGTATAGCCGATGAATTTTGTCTTTTCTATGCCGCTGAAATCAACAGCATCGCTGAGCCATGCTTCTGTATCGGATTTCTTTCTTGCTTCCTTTGCTCTCTTTTTCTGCTCTGCAAGAAGCATATCATAGCCTGCGATATCAACAGTCATGCCTCTTTCAGCTGCGATCTCCTTGATAAGATCTACCGGGAAGCCGAAGGTATCATTAAGTCTGAACGCATCCTCACCGGAAATGCGGTTGATCTCTGATTTTTCAATTATCTCATTGAGCATTGCAAAGCCCTGATCGAGAGTTCTGCTGAAAGCGTCCTCCTCCGTCTTGATGACCTTTGTAATGATCTCACGCTTTTCGCCAAGCTCCGGATATGCGGGGTTTTCAGCGATAACTGTATCGACCACCTTATAGAGGAAAGGCTCCTTGATACCTAAAAGTCTGCCGTGACGTGAAGCCCTTCTGAGAAGTCTGCGGAGAACATAGCCTCTGCCCTCATTTGAAGGCATAACGCCGTCGCCGATCATAAAGGTAACGCTTCTGATGTGGTCAGTGATAACACGCAGGGAAATATCAGACTTTTCGCTGTCGCCGTAATTAACATTTACAAGGCTGCTGATCTTTTTCATTATATTCTGGACTGTATCCACAAGGAAAAGGTTATCTACTCCCTGCATGATACAAGCCAGACGCTCAAGTCCCATACCTGTATCAATATTCGGATGATCCAGGGGGGTGTAATTATTCTTACCGTCATTATCAAACTGGGTAAATACGTTATTCCAGAATTCAACGTATCTGTCACAGTCACAGCCGACGCCGCAGGTAGGCTTGCCGCAGCCGTATTTTTCGCCTCTGTCGAAATACAGCTCTGAGCATGGACCGCAGGGACCCTCGCCGTGCTCCCAGAAGTTATCCTCCTTGCCAAGCCTTACGATACGGTCAGCAGATACACCGACCTCCTTTGTCCAGATATCAAAAGCCTCGTCATCATTCTCATAGATAGACACCCAGATCTTATCCACCGGAAGGTCAAGCACCTTTGTGCAGAATTCCCATGCCCATGAGGTAGCCTCATGCTTGAAATAATCGCCGAACGAAAAATTGCCCAGCATTTCAAAAAACGTCAGGTGCCGCTCGGTAAAGCCGACGCTGTCAATATCCGTCGTCCGGACGCATTTCTGACAGGAAATAGCATTTTTGAGCGAGTTATCAATTCCTAAAAAATTGGCCTTAAATTGCACCATCCCGGCCGAA
>ONNU01000180.1 GCA_900319255.1 uncultured Eubacteriales bacterium | reverse complement strand
TTTCCTTACCATTTAACTATAACACGCGAGAACGAGAGTAACGCATTGTTAAATCTGCCCCGCAATCTTGACACCGGCGGCACGCCGGCGGAGAAAAATGTTCGTGTGAAATATTTCCGGGAATTTTTGTAGGAAGCGGATTGAGAAAAATTGTTTTCCTTTACCATTTAACTATAACACGCGAAAACGGGAGTAACGCATTGTTAAATCTGCCCCGCGATCCTGACACCGGCGGCACGCCGGCGGAGGGGGAAAAATATGGCTGTACATTCTGTGGAATATGTTTTATAATAGATATGTTAATAATAATCAAGAGAGGGATCGGATATGAAATTTTTAGCAGGTGAATTTGATGTTGCTGTAATCGGTGCCGGCCATGCCGGGATCGAAGCAGGACTTGCTGCGGCAAGACTGGGATGCAGTACCTGTGTGTTTACTATAAATATGGATGCTGTGGGAAATTGTCCATGCAACCCTTCAATCGGCGGTACTGCCAAAGGTCATCTTGTAAGAGAAATTGATGCTCTGGGCGGTGAAATGGGTAAGGCTGCGGATGAATGTTTTTTGCAAAGCAGGATGCTCAACAGGGGTAAGGGACCGGCTGTTCATTCTCTGCGCGCCCAGATAGACCGCAGGGCTTACAGTACAAGAATGAAGCATACTCTTGAACTGCAGGAGAATCTTGAATTGAAACAGGCAGAGATCACTGAGCTTGAAAAAACTGATGAGGGCTGGATGCTCACTACAAGGCTTGAGGCTCAGTATAAAGCAAAGGCGGTTATTCTCGCAACAGGAACTTATCTTGGCGGTAAGATATATGTAGGCGATGTTTCTTATGAAAGCGGACCTGATGGAATGTTCCCGTCAAAGTATCTTCCGGCTTCCCTTGAAAAATTAGGAATGAATATCAGACGCTTCAAGACAGGTACTCCGGCAAGGGTACTGCGTTCAAGTATTGATTTTTCTGATCTTGAGGAACAGTGCGGAGATGATCCTATAGTGCCTTTTTCATACGATACCACTGATCCGGGTGAAAATAAAGTTAAATGTTATGTAAGCTGGACTAATGAAAAAACGAAAAAGGTCATTCTTGATAATATATCCCGTTCGCCTATGTATAGCGGAAAGATAGAGGGTATAGGACCAAGATACTGCCCGAGTATTGAAGATAAGATAGTGAGGTTTTCAGATAAACCCAGACATCAGCTTTTTATCGAACCCTGCGGACTTGATACGGAGGAAATGTATATCCAGGGAATGTCCTCATCTTTGCCGGAGGATGTTCAGCTTGAATTTTATCATACAATCAAGGGTCTTGAACATTGCAGCGTGATGCGTCCGGCATATGCGATAGAATATTTCTGCGCTGATCCTGTGCAGATGAGAAGCACGCTTGAATTTATGGAATTTCCCGGTCTTTACGGCGCAGGTCAGTTCAACGGAAGCTCGGGTTATGAAGAAGCAGCTGCTCAGGGACTTGTGGCAGGTGTAAATGCTGCGCTGAAAATTCTTGGAAAAGAGCCTATGATCCTTGACAGGGCAAGCTCATATATTGGTACGCTTATTGATGATCTTGTTACAAAGGGATGCAATGATCCTTACAGAATGATGACCTCCCGAAGCGAATACAGACTAATTCTGCGCCAGGATAATGCTGATGTCCGGCTTACTCCTGTGGGCAGAAAGATAGGACTTATCGGAGATGACAGATGGCAGCGTTTTAATAATAAGCTTGAAAGGATAAATAAGGAGCTTGAAAGAGTTAAAGCTACTGTAATGTCTCCGACTGATGAGATCAACAGCATTCTGAGGGAAAGAAATACTTCTGAAATCAGAACCGGTGTAAGGCTTGCTGATCTTATCAAACGTCCGGAGCTTAATTATGAGGTTCTCAGTTCTGTGGATACTACCAGAACAGAAAATGACAGAAGTATTCTTGAACAGGTCGAAATTGAAATAAAATATGAGGGGTATATAAACAGACAGCTGATAATTATTGATCATGTCAGAAAGCTTGAAGAAAAGCGTCTGCCGCAGGATATTGACTACAGTACAATTGATGGTCTGCGCCTTGAGGCAAGAGAAAAGCTGAATAAGGTACGTCCCGAAAGCATCGGTCAGGCAAGCAGGATCTCCGGTGTAAGTCCGGCTGATATTTCAGTTCTGGTAATCTATCTTGCATCTTTAAAAAGAGGATGATATATTACACAAGTTATTTATCAGCCGTCTGAAAGGAGAATAATATGATAGGTGAAATATTAAAAAAATGGTGCAGCGATAACTGTATTGATATCAGTCCGGAGCAGATTGCAGGCTTTGAAAAGTATGCAGCTTTGCTCAAGGAATGGAATAATAAAATGAATCTGACTGCAATTACCGATGATGAGGGAATAGCAGTTAAGCATTTCATTGATAGCATAACTATTCTGAAATGCTGTGATATAAAAGGCAGTGTTATTGATATAGGAACAGGCGCAGGCTTTCCCGGTGTGCCGCTTAAAATTATGCGTCCGGAGATAAAGCTGACACTTCTGGACAGTCTGAATAAAAGACTGATCTTTCTTGAGGAGGTCTGCAGGGAATTAGGAATCGAAGCTGAGCTTATTCACAGCAGGGCGGAGGACGGAGCAAGAAGAGAGGATCTCAGAGAAAGCTTTGACTATGCAGTTTCAAGAGCTGTGGCAAATCTTCCTGCTCTTTGCGAATACTGTCTGCCTTATGTAAAAGTAGGAGGAAGCTTTATTTCTATGAAAGGACCTGACGGAGAGAATGAGCTTGATGATGCTGAAAATGCTCTTGCTCTTCTTGGAGGTGGTTTGCAGAAGATAGAAAAATTATCTCTTCCTGATGATAGTCAGCGAACTATGATAGTAATTGAAAAGAGAAAATCTACTCCTGAAAAATATCCCCGCCGGGGTCAGAAAATCAATAAAAATCCGCTTTGATTTTTTAAACGGAGTTTTCAACATTCTAAAATTAAGATGTTGAAAACTCCGCTTTTCTATATTCTGATATTTCACCTGCTTTGTATAAAAAGTGTGATTATTACTTGATATTCAGGATCTGAATTTTTAATTTGTATAAGAAAAAAGTTATTAACCTGTATGGTTGAAAAATGTTGAAAACCTGAGTAAAATCATCACAAAAATAGAAATTTGATTTCTTCGGAAAAATTTATTTCATCGACATAAGCTGACAGAAGGCGCAGAAATCATGTGATATGATATATGCATGAAGGGAGTGACGGATGTGCTGCTTAATATCGGTAATGAAAAAAGGATACATGATATTCCCATCGTAAGGATAAAACCGGGACGCTGTCAATGCAGAAAAAGCTACAATGACCGCGAGCTCAGAGAGCTTGCTCAAAGCATCAAGGTCAACGGAATAATCCAGCCGATCATCGTAAGAAAAATAAGCAGAGATGAATTTGAGCTTATTTCCGGTGAACGCAGACTCAGGGCGGCGGCTATGTGTGGCAACAAGAGAGTACCATGTATCATGATCAATTGCACAGACAGTCAGGCAGATCAGCTTACACTGATCGAGGATCTTCAAAGAAGCGACCTGAATTTTTTTGAGGTCGCAGAGGGAATCAACAGACTGATGAAAAGTTACAATCTTTCAAAAATTGATGTTGCAAGACGGATTGGAAAAAAACAATCGGCAGTGGCTGAGAAGCTGAAGGTACTTTCTCTTGATCAGGAGGAAAAGGATATCATCACCAAATACAGGCTTACCGAACGTCACGCAAGAGCTTTGCTGAGAGTAGAGGATACAACAGTAAGACGCCTTATTCTCAGCGAGATAATAACCCAGGGACTTAATGTTACTCAGTCAGAGCGATACATAGACTCTGTACTGAAAAGTAAAAACAGGAATAAGACAAAAAATCAGAAGACCCGTCTTGTGATAAAAGATATAAAGATACTTGAGAATACAATAAACAAGGCAGTTGATACGATCCGCTCTACAGGAATAGATGCGGTCAAGACACAATGCGAAACAGAGGAATTCATTGAATACACAGTCCGTATCCCCAAAACACGACCGGATACAGAAACTGTCAAACCAAAAACAGCGTGATCCTGAATTAAGTATATCCATAACACAACTACCGTAAGGGTGAAAAGAGCAGCCTTTTATAAAGAGGGCTGCTCTTTTCATATATGTAATAATACTGGATATGTTATGAAGTCAGAGGATAATATCAGATCATTAAAAAGGAATATAGCTTAAAAAGAATACCTTTTTTGAAACGAGAAAATAAAAATATCAGAGATTTATTAAAAAATTGAAGATATCTATTTAATTATGCGTATAAATTTGTTATAATATAAGAGTATCTGAAAACATGGATGAAGAGGTAAAGGAAAAAATGTTTCATGTGAAACATTCGTCGGATCCTGTTCCGTAATAAGGATAAGTGGAGATAGGATGGTTTCACCTGAAAAATGTATATGAAGAAACAAGCCTCAGAATTGGAGGAAGGATAATGGGAAAAATCATTGCTGTAACTAATCAGAAGGGCGGCGTGGGGAAGACCACAACTGCGGTCAATATAAGCGCAGGTATAGGCAAGCTGAAGAAGAAATGCCTGCTTGTTGATGTAGACCCTCAGGGCAATGCTACAAGCGGTGTAGGTATTGATAAAAGACAGATAAAATATTCATCCTATGATATTCTTATCGAGGACGTTCAGGCAAAGGATGCAATACTCAGCACAGAATATGAATGTCTTGATATCATACCCTCAAGCATAGAGCTTGCAGCAGCCGATCTGCAGCTTGCTGATATTGATAAAAGAGAGTCCAGACTTAAAAAGGCTCTTGCAGCGGTCAAGACGGAATATGATTTCATTTTCATAGATTGTCCGCCGTCACTGGGACTAATTACAACAAACGCTCTGTGCGCTGCAAATACGATACTTGTTCCGATACAGCCGGAGTATTATGCGCTTGAAGGTCTGTCGCAGCTTATGAACAGCGTAAGGATTGTAAAAAGAAGATTCAACAGCTATCTTGATATCGAAGGCGTACTGCTTACAATGTATGACGGAAGATTAAATCTTACACAGCAGGTAGTTCAGGAGGTAAAGAAATTCTTCCCGAGAAAGGTATTTCCTGTAGTGATACCCAGAGCGGTAAGACTTTCGGAAGCGCCCAGCTTTGGTATGCCGATAATGTATTTTGATAAGAGAAGCACAGGAACCACAGCTTATATGGAGCTTGCTCAGTATATAGTTGATAATAACGGATGATACCGTATATAATAAAGGTGGTAGAAAAATGGCAGCTAAAAGAGGAGGACTCGGAAAGGGTCTTGATCTTATCTTTATGGAAAATGAAACCGAGGATGTCGGCGGTGCGGTCAGTCTGAATATCGGAGATATCGAACCTAACCGTAACCAGCCGAGAATTGATTTTGACGAGGAGGCTCTCAGAGAGCTTGCTGATTCCATTGCTCGGCATGGTGTGCTGCAGCCTCTGCTTGTAAGACCTCTTCCTGACGGAGGCTATCAGCTTGTTGCCGGAGAGCGCAGATGGAGAGCCTGCCGTATGGCGGGAATAATGGAGGTTCCGGTCGTCATCAGAGAAATGAATGATTCGGAAATGATGCAGATATCCATGATAGAAAATCTGCAGAGAGAAAACCTGAACCCGGTTGAAGAAGCTCTGGGCTATAGAGTATTGAATGAGGAATACGGACTTACACAGGATGAGATATCAAAGTCCGTAGGAAAAAGCAGACCGGTAGTTGCAAATGCAATGCGACTTCTGAAGCTTCCGGAAAGTGTTCTTGAAGCGGTAAGGATCGGAGAAATATCCGCCGGTCACGCAAGAGCGCTGCTTGCATTCAATGATCAGGAAACGATCCTTGAGATCGCAGATCTTATCATCAGAAATGATCTTACAGTACGGGATGTAGAAAAGCTTGCAAAAAAAGCAAAGGATAATAAGCCTGCAAAGCCGGCTCCCATGCGCAGCAGAAATTCCTTCTATGACGAGGTAGAGATAGCGCTTAACGAGCATCTCAGCCGCAAAGTAAAGGTAAAGAATTCAAAGGACGGCGCAAGCGGAATACTGGAGATAGAATTCTACAGCGAAGAAGATCTTGCAGAGCTTGCAAAATACTTTGACAGGAAATAAAATGCTAAGGAGAATTTTACAGTGGGATTCTATGATGAAAAAAATTATGTACCCGTAAAGCTCCCCGAAGCAAAGGAAAAAATGTTTGAAGATGAGATACGGGAATATCTGGTAGTTACCAACGATTACAGCGGATCAGCTGTAGGAAAGACTGCGCAGATGAATATTCTTGCATCAATAGATGTTGAGCCGGATACATACGATCCTATGGAAGGAAAAATAGTATGGGAAACGACAGAGGAAGAATACAACTCATCAGCATTTTTCAAACGCTTTAAAAAGGGAACTGTATACAGAATACTTGCAAGAAGATCAAAGGCAAGTCCAAAAAATCAATATAATAATATGTTCTGTCTTGTAAGGGTTCTGGAGGAAGGCGTTGTAAATGAAAAGCTTGATTCTGTGCTGAAAGAGTACAGAAAAAAGATAACGATATGCGACAAGGATCTGTGCGAATTTACGCTTGAAAAAGATCTGGATATGTTTGAGGGAAGTATTGAAAGAAACGGTAATAAGATCATACTGTTTCTTGAAGTTGATAAGAATGACCCGAAAACATGGGATACAGCTCTTGAAAATATGAAAAGATTTATTTCAGAGCTTGATGCCCGTGATAGTGAGCTTCGCAGATTTTCAGCAGAAAGCCTTACGGAGCTTGCAAATGACTGGCTTGCGGACTCCGTAGAGGATGATGAAGAAATGCAGGAGATAACCGAAGCAGATTTTGCTCAGCGCATAGATCTTCACGAAATAGCAGTGGATGCTGAAGGCAGCTATACCGTATATTACGGGGATGATGAAATGTTCTGGGGACACAGCATCGAGGTATGCGGAACATTTGATGAAGGTATAGAATCCGCCGAAATGGTCGGATGAATATAAAAGATTTTTTATAAAAAGGAGTAATATGAAATGATAGACATTAAGCTTATCAGAGATAATCCGGATGAAGTAAAGGCAAGGATCAAAAAGAGAGAGATGGATCTTGACAGCGTTGTAGATCAGATCAGAGAAGTTGACGCTGCAAAGCGTGAGCAGCTTGGCAAGGTCGAGGCTATGAAGGCTGAACAGAATGCAACAAGCAAGCAGATCCCCCAGATCAAAAAAGCCGGCGGAGACGCAAGCGAGATCATGGCAAAGATGAAGGAGCTTGTAGGTCAGATCAAGGAAGGGGATGCAAAGGTCGCAGAGCTTGAGGAAAAGCAGAAGGAACTTCTTCTTTCACTCCCGAACCTTCCCGATGAGGATGTTGCAGCAGGCGGCAAGGAGCAGAATGAGCCTGTACGTTATTTCGGAGAAAAGCCCCAGTTTGCTTTCCCCATGAAGAATCACGTTGAGCTTTGCGAAGGTCTTGGAATGATAGATTACCAGAGAGGCGCAAAGATTGCAGGCGCAGGCAGCTGGCTGTACAGAGGATGGGGTTCAAGACTTGAATGGGCGCTTCTCAATTTCTTTATCAACGAGCATATCAATGACGGCTTTGAATTCATACTTCCACCTCATATGCTTGGCTATCAGTGCGGATATGTTGCAGGTCAGTTCCCGAAATTCAGAGATGAGGTATACTGGATCCAGAATCCCACAAGCAGCGATGAGAAATTCATGCTTCCCACAGCAGAAACAGCCCTTGTAAATATCCACAGAGATGAGATCCTTACAAAGGACGAGCTGCCCAGAAAGTATATCGCATACACACCCTGCTACCGCCGTGAAGCAGGCAGCTACCGCAGTGAAGAGAGAGGCATGATCAGAGGTCATCAGTTCAATAAGGTTGAGATGGTACAGTATACCGAGGATGATAAATCTGATATCGCATTTGATGAGCTTGTAGCAAAGGCTGAAAGACTTGTTCAGGAGCTGGGACTTCACTACAGACTGAGCAAGCTTGCAGCAGGAGACTGCTCATTCTCAATGGCAAGAACATATGATATAGAGGTATGGATCCCCTCAATGGAGATCTATAAGGAAGTAAGCTCTGCTTCAAATGCAAGAGATTACCAGGCGCGCAGAGGTAATATCCGTTACAGAGGCGATGATAAGAAGATGCATTTTGCTCATACACTTAACGCATCCGGACTGGCAACAAGCCGAGTTATTCCGGCAATAGTTGAGCAGTATCAGAACGAGGACGGCAGTGTTACCGTTCCTGAGGTTCTTCGTCCGTACATGGGAATTGACGTAATCAAGCCCTGACAAACAATAGCATCACTGAAAAAAGGGACGCTCCGTAATGCCGGCGTCCCTTTTATGACAGTTAACGATAGAATGTCAGATTTAATTATCAGCTGCAAAATAAAAGGATGAGATAGCAATGACAAAATTTGAAAAAGTAAATGATTCAACGATTGAAGAGCTTTCAGCGCTTGCAACAGCAATAGTCAGGGAGCATTATGATCCCATACTTGGCACAGAGCAGAATGACTATATGATAGAAAAATTCCAGTCACCGGAGGCAATAAGAGAGCAGCTTGAAAACGGATATAATTATTTTTTTGTTCTGCACAACGGAGAGAGAGCAGGATTTTTCGGATATTATCCCCGCAGCGGCAAAACATATCTGAGCAAGCTTTATATTGAAAAATCATTCAGAAGAAAACACCTTGCATCAGACAGCATGGAATTTATTTCCCGTCGTACAGCAGAAGCCGGAATGGATAGTATTTTTCTTAATGTCAACCGTTATAATTACGGCAGTATCGCAGCCTATGAAAAATTAGGCTTCAAAAAGATTGCCACAGAGGATAATCCTATCGGCAGAGGATACTATATGAATGATTATGTTATGGAGAAGAAGATATAAGAATATAATCTAAGGTTCTAATGAAAGAAGGCGGATCATGGATATTGTAATAATGATTGTTTGTATTATATCAATGATAATGACAGCGATACTGATAATACTTACGCTGAGGAATAAAGGTCAGAGCGGTGGGATACAGACAATGCAGTTAGAAGCCAAGATAGAACAGCTTCAGAAGCAGCTAAAAGATCTGCAAAGAGAAAACTCCGAAGCTCAGAGCACTCTTCGTCAGGAGATAAATGCAAATGTAAACAGCAGTATCGGCACGCTGGGAACACAGCTGAAGCAGTCGCAGTCTCAAAGCAGTGATTCTCAGGACAAGCAGATCAAAACTCTGACAAGTACAGTCAATACATCACTTTCCGACATCAGACAGGGAATATCCGATCAGTTCAAACAATTTGAACTCCGTCTGACAGGACTGGAAAGCAAAACTGAAAAAAGACTTATTGAGCTTCGCAAAACAGTTGAGGAAAGCCTTGCAGGCATGAGAGAAGATAACAATAAGCAATTGGAGAAGATGCGAAATACTGTAGACCGGAAGCTGCAGGAGACATTAGAGCAAAAGATGAATGATTCCTTCAAGCTTGTAAGTGAACGCTTAGAGCAGGTCTATAAAGGCCTGGGCGAAATGAAAAGCATAGCAGAGGGAGTAGGTGACCTGAAAAATGTTCTTTCAAATGTAAAGACACGAGGAATATTAGGAGAGATACAGCTTGGCGCAATTCTGAGAGAAATCCTTGCGCCGGAGCAGTATGAAGAGAACATAGCCACAGTACCCAAAAGCACAGAGAGGGTAGAATTTGCGGTAAAGCTGCCGGGAAGCGAAGAGGGAAAACCGGTATATCTGCCCATAGATTCAAAATTCAACGGAGATAAATACATACATCTGCAGGAAGCCTATGAAAGTGGAAGCAAGGAAAGGATAACTGCTGCAAAAAAGGAGCTTGAAACAGCGATAAAGAAAAATGCCAAAGACATAAGGGAGAAATACATTTATCCGCCCAGTACCACGAATTTCGGCATAATGTTCCTGCCCTTTGAAGGCTTGTACGCAGAGGTAGTAAACAGCGGTCTTGTTGAAGTCCTGCAGAAGGAATACAATGTCAATATTACAGGACCTTCAACAATGGCAGCAATGCTGAATTCCTTACAAATGGGTTTCAGGACACTTGCAATACAGAAACGCAGCGATGAGGTCTGGAATACACTCAGCGCTGTAAAGACAGAGTTCGGCAAATTTGAAGAGGCATTGAATAACACGCAGAAAAAACTCCAATCTGTAGAAAAGGAACTGGACACGCTTGTAGGAACCCGTACCAGAGCGATCAACCGAAAGCTGAAAAATGTTGAAACAATAGATTCATATGAAAGCCGCAGGCTGATAGATTCTGAATGATCCCCCAGCAATTATGAGTATTTGCAGAATGACTGTAAATCATTGTGATAGGGAAGAGGGACAGGATATCTGTGTCTGAAAATCATACAAGTAAAAAATAAGAGACTGATAATATAACAGGTGTTATTTTATCAGTCTCTGTTTTTTTAAGTGATAACTATGATATAAACTGGAATTTATCAGATCAGCATATTTATGAGAATTCTGATCCAGTTAGCTATTATTTGAGCCGTCAGATGTCTGGATGCAGCTGTATTAATGAATAAGGAATAATACAGAAATAAAAGATCCTGCCGCATTAATGACAGGATCTTTGTTTTCACAATGTGCTGAAAAATATTTTATGTCAATCTCTGTTGAACCCGGACTCATACAATATCAAAGCAAATTATTTTCGTTGTTTTCGATTTCTTTCTGACCAAACGATATTCTTTTAGAGAATAGAGAAAAGAGAAAAGAGAATAGTGAATAGTGAATAATACAGAAAAAAATCCTGCCACACAGTGACAGGATTTTTTCTCTGACCCGGACGGGAATCGAACCCGTGTTACCGCCGTGAAAGGGCGGTGTCTTAACCTCTTGACCACCGGGCCATACTGATTTCGCAAATATATTAAACGTAACGTCGGAGCATCGGAATGATCCGACGTTACGCGATGGTAGCGGTAGTGGGACTTGAACCTACGACACTGCGGGTATGAACCGCATGCTCTAGCCAACTGAGCTATACCGCCATGTTCTGCAACAATCAGCTTTATTATTATATTATAAACAAATGGATTTGTCAAGAATAAAAACAGTATAACAGAAAAAACATTTATACAAATTGTAAATAGATAAAGATATCTACAAAGAGTAGATATCAGTTTTCGTCATTTGATAGGGAAAAACAAGCATTTGAGAAAAACTTTTGTGCGCAGGAAGAATTATACACAAAAGCCTGCAGCTATCAATATCTGTGAAGATCACCGCGCTGAGATTTTGATAAATTCATAGCTCAGTTTAAACATAACCGTACATTTATCAACTACACCTATCCGTCAAAGTGAAAAAGCCGGGAATATCATTACAAAAATGAAACAAAGTATAGTATCTTCACCGGAGCTGATATCCGTTTTGTATATAAAAAAACAGGAAAAATGTTGAAAACTAAGGAAACTGACCGCCCAAAAATGTTTTCAACACCGAAAAGTTGAAAATGTTGAAAACTTATCAACCCTGCGGTTGAAACACATATATTGATAAAAATGCAAAATAAAGGAAAACATACACAATATCTTGGGTTTTTTAAAAAATCAAGACATATTTTATCGTAATAATTTATTCAAAAATTACAACTTGTAATATTTAATTAACACTTTCAACTTTCGGGTGTTGAAAACTCAATTTCCAACCGTTTTTTCTGGTTGAAATATTCGTCATGCAATATTGAAAGACGGTCTATATCATAGTATATTCCATCCTTGAGAAGATCATTCCTGAAGGTTCCCTCATAAGTCATTCCAATTTTTTCCATAACTCTGCGTGACGCATGATTGATGCTCATACAAAGACCGGATATTTTCTGAAAGCCGAAGCCTTCAAAGCCAAAGCGCAGCATTTCCCGCGCAGCCTCTGTAGTAAGCCCCATATTACGGAAATTCGTATCAATATAATATGAAATATCCGCATGGTTATGACTTGCGCTGAGGTTGATAAGACCGACATTCCCGATATACTGTCCGTTGGTTTTGAGGAACATTCCGAATTCATAGCTTTGCATTTTGCGAATATTATCCTTTATAAATCTGAACCATTGCTTTGCTCTTTTTTTGGGGTACTCCTTCGGGATGCCGTATGTAGTGACATATATTTCAGGCTGACGGACAACATTCAGGAACTGTTCGATATCCGAATTTGAGTATTCACGAATGATAAGTCTGTCGGTTGTAAAATGAAACTTTTTCATTGTTCTGTACCTTTCGTAAAAACGTAATGAGATCAGCGTGCTTAATCTGTCCGTTGATTGGTGCTTTTCTGCAATTCATTCCGTATTCCCTGCAGTGACAGCTCCAGCTCTGAGCGGATCTTATCTTCATCAAACACAGTCATATCCTGAGCAATCATAACAGCATAGCCGTGAACGAACATAAAGAGGATCATAAAAGCCTTTTTACATTTTTCGCTGTCAAGACGCAGGGTAACTTTAAGCAGATCAATAACAGGAGATTGTTCCTCTCCATGAATAATATCATTGAGTATACTTCCTGACGAATGACCCGAGAGAAAGATAAAGCGGAAGAGATTTTTTTCATCATAAGCAAAGCGGATATATCTCATTCCCAGATTCAGCAGAATATCCTTCATAGAACCGGTGATATCCGAAAGATAATCGGTATGAAAATTTTCCGCCATGATGCAGACTTCCCGTTTCAGTTCGTCAATTGTTGAAAAATGAGACATCACGGGCTGAGTCGAGCATCCGAGTTTTTTAGCAGTATTACGGACATTTAGTTTATCCTCACCCTCAAAACGTACGATATCAAATCCTGCGTTGATAATAGTCTGTTTTTCAAATCTGATTTTTGGCGGCACAGCGCACCCTCCCTATCCACATCTATAATTAACCCCATTATATAACCCCCGTTATTCAATGTCAAGCCGCCGGTGGCAAGATCGCGCCGGCGTGCCGCCGGTGTCAAAATCGCGGGGCAGGTCTGACAAAGCGTTACTTTCGCCCTCGCGTGTTATTGTTTTATGACAGAGGAAAATGAAATTATCCCGAGCCGGCTCCTACGAAAACTCCCAGAAATATTTTACACCAACCGCCGGTGTCAAGATCGTGCCGGTGTGCCGCCGGTGTCATGTTCGCGTTGTAAGTTATGACCATGCAAGCCTTTTCCCTCGCGAATGTAAGATTGTTCTATTGGCAGCATTTTTTGTCGGTTTGCGATAGTATTTCTGTTGCCAACTATATTTATACATTTAGCGGCGGTAGTTCAAAGCTCAAAGAAAGAGGTTCATAGATGTTTGATACTGCATCTGTGATTGAATAAACAAAATATTTGTAGTAAAATTTTATCGTCACAAAAAATCTGTCATCAGTTCTCTTTATATATGTAAAAGCAGCATCGGGGTATCAGATCATATTAAAGGTGTCGTTCCTGATTCTGTACGTACAAGAAAAAATTTTTCAGAAATTTTTTTGAAAAATCATGCCCCCGGGTGGAGAGTATTGTCGTTATTATAAGTGAAAGCGCTTCAAAAGAAAGTCGGCGGTGAAAAAATGGATATTCAAAAGTTAGCAAGTCGAATAAAAAATGATGATGAAGAAGCTCTCGGGGAGATCATTGAAGGCTTTACCCCTCTGGTTTCCACTATCATCTATAACCTCTCCGGAGGTCAGCTCAGTACGGCAGATATTGAGGAGGTAGCCTCGGATACCTTCATCGCACTATGGTACAACAGGGATAAAATACAGGATGATAAGCTGAAAGGCTATATCTGCTGTATAGCAAAGAACAAGGCAAAGGATAAGCTGCGAGCCATGGGGCGGCATAAGAATATCGTCAATATTGATGAAATGGATTTTGAGGATGGTCTGGTGGTTTCGGAGAAGATAGAAAACAAGATCATAACCGAAGCCCTCAGAGATGCTCTTGAAAAGATAGGAGATCCGGACCGGGAAATAATCATCCGGCATTATTACTATTATCAGACCTCCACCGAGATCTCAGAGCGGACAGGCATAAAAAGAGAAACTGTCAAATCAAAGATAAAACGAACCAGAGAAAAGCTCAGAAAGCTATTACAGGAAAGAGGGTTTTCAATATGAAAAAGAAATTTATATTTGACGCAAGCGAAAACGATATCTTAGACATCAGCGAGGAAACCGTAATAAAGGACACAGGCGTAAAGGCAGAGAAGGTAAAGGAGAAGGTTATGAAAGAGATAATGCTCAACAAAGGATATGCACGCATAACAAGAAAAAAGACCATCATTTCACTTATTGCAGCAGCTGCAGCGATTGCAGTTATCGGTACTGTTTCAGTAGGAGCAGCAGGCGGCTTCAGCGACAGCTTCGGCGAATTCTTTGCTGGCAAGCCGGCAGAGGGGGTATTCAGCGGCGGAAATGTAAGCATCAGCAGCGATAAGGTAAATGTTGAATTCAAGGGTATCGCAGGCGATGACAATCAGGTCGCAGCAATGATGAAGCTTACAAACAAGGACGGCAGCGCATTTGTAGATACAACGGAAAATGTTTTCCTTGACGAATATGATTATGCGGATAACAGCTATCCTGTGAATAATAAGCTTACCATCGAAACAAATCTGTGGGATAATATATTTGCAAAAGGACAGCCCTGTACAGGTGTTGCAGAATACAGCTTTGATGACAAAAACACAATAAATATGCTTGTTACCTGCACCTCAGACAGCGGAACGGGTCTGAAGGGTCACAGACTTACGATAAACAGCGAAACCATCTATGCATACAAAAAGGTAAGGACCCTTTACGTTCCCAAGGACGGGGACGGATACACCAGCCTTGTCAATGAGGGCGGCAGCGCATATCTTAAAACAGATGATTCAGTGCTTGAAAAAATGTATGAAAAATATTCCTCTTCATTAAAGGAAAATGAGGTCATCAGATTCAATAACACAGACAGCTCTGTTATCGTTGCCAGGCAGACAAAGCTCACACTTGATCTGAATGCAGGCGTTACTCTCAATTACAAATCAACCGCCCGCAGCATCGACAGCGCAGCAAACAGAGAATATACAATAAACGATTCAAAATGGAATGTTGACTTTATCAACGCAAAATCATTTACAATTGAAATGTCAGCCCACACCTATGATCTTGACCTGAGCAGGGAATTTGATTTTGAGGATATGGTAAACTGGGATGAGGAAACAACGAAAAAATATGAAGCATACTGCGAGTCATTTTATCCCCGTGAGCTTACCGTCAGGCTCAGTGACGGCAGAATATTCAAGGCAGGCAGCAGAACCATCGGATTAAACAGCAGCTCTGAAATAGGTGTAAACTATGGTAATGTAAAGGTAACACTTGAATACACAGATGAAAAAGGCAATTCCGCAGCGCTTGATCCGGAAGATATCGTTTCAATAACCTTTGAGGGTCAGGAGCTTATGTAAAATAATTTCAGAATGGCAGGAGGCAAGTCCCCCTGCTATTCATTTGCTATCGGAAAAATGAAACGCTCCGGAAGTTTATCAGCTTCGGGAACGTTTTCGTAATTATACTTGTATATGTAAGTTTTTTCCGGAGAAAAATTCAAGCGAACAGCAGTTTTGTTTGCTGTTCGCTTATGTTTAATATCAGTGTATAAGAGTTTCCAGCTTCTGTGCAGCTGCCTTTGCAGGCTCGCTGATGATGCTTTCGATCTTTCCTTCATCGCATGCCTTGGCGCAAGCCGGATCAATGGGAAGCTGAGCGATGATATCAATGCCGTATTCCTTTGCAACTGCTTCAAGCTTGCTTTCTCCGAAAATGTAATGCTTCTTTCCGCAGTCGGGACATTCATAATAGCTCATATTCTCAACGATACCAAGGATGGGGACGTTCATCATCTGCGCCATTTTAACAGCCTTGCCAACGATCATTGAAACAAGATCCTGGGGCGAGGTGACAACGATTATTCCGTCAAGGGGCAGGCTCTGGAATACTGTCAGCGGAACATCTCCTGTTCCGGGAGGCATATCAACAAACATAAAGTCAATATCTCCCCATACGACATCCGACCAGAACTGCTTTACTGTTCCTGCAAGGATAGGTCCTCTCCATACCACAGGATCCTCGGCATTTTCAAGAAGAAGGTTGATGGACATTACCTGTGTTCCGCCTTCTGTTGTAACGGGGTGAATGCCCTTTTCGCTGCCCATTGCTCTCTGGTTCAGACCGAAAGCCTTGGGGATCGAGGGACCTGTGATATCTGCGTCAAGAATAGCTGTTTTGTAGCCGTTTCTTGCAAACATTACGGTCATAAGAGATGTTACCATTGATTTTCCGACGCCGCCCTTTCCGCTGACAACGCCTATAACCTTGCGTACTCTGCTGTAATCATTCAGGCTTTCATGCATCTGTACGGTAACTCCGCCCTCACGGGATGCACAGTTTGCGCTGCAGCTGCTGCAGTCATGAGTACATTCCTCATTTACTTCTTTTTCCTTCTGATTTTCTGACATGTGTGTAATCCTCCTTGAAATTTTAAGTATAATATTTTAAATGAATTTGCTTTCCTTATGTATAGCCTTATCCGTGAGATCATTCCTCATCCGATGTTTTTTCTCCGGACAGCGCATCTGTTTCCTCAGCGGGAAGTGTATCAGCCGGAGCTGCTTCCTCTGCCGTATCTGTTTCAGTTTCTGCGTCAGCGTCAGTATTTTTATCAGCTGTATCTGTCTCTTTTTCTTCAGCGGGAAGCTCTGATATTTTTTCAGGCTCAGGTCTGTCCAGCTCATATCCGCTCAGGAAGGTATAGGGGATACCATATCCGAGAGCGATTGATGCAATAAGAGCTGTTTCCGGAACAGAGGTGATATCAAAGGGCATGGGGAAGAATGTAAAGCAGGATGCAAGTATCAGATATATTGCAGGCAGATCTACAAGTATAAGCGCTGCAAGAGAAAATCTTTTTACCTGCTTGCCCTCGCCGACTCTTGTTGCATAGAAAAGAACCAGACCGAAAAGAACAAAAACTAATGATTTCAGAAGCGTTTTGATAACAGGATCAAGACCGTTCTGATCGTTGATGATCCCGATAAAGAAATACGAGCAGATAACAAAGGCTGTTATCAGGAATGCTGAAAAGAACAGACCTGATATATCTTTTTTCTTTTTCATAGTAATGCGACCTTCCTTTTTTATTACTTGGCATGATCTTATACAGGATCAGCCGGTTTTCTTTTTTCTTGCGGCAAGACAGAGCCAGCCCTTTTCCTCATACTGAGCAAATACCTCAAGGCTTTCAGGCAGTGCGGCAAGTACATCGTCAAGCCTTGTATCAACAATACCGCTCATAATATACACGGTATTTTCATCCATATGCTTTTCGATATCAGATGAAAGCATAATGATAGCGTCTGCCACGATATTAGCGGTGATGACATCAAAAACGCCCTCCACCTTATCGGCAAGATTGCCCTTTATGCCGGTGTAGCGAGCCTGGACACCGTTGAGCTTTGCATTTTCGACAGAAGCCTTGACTGCCATTTCGTCAATGTCGATACCGATGGCGCTTTTCGCCCCCAGCAGCAGACCCGCAACGGAAAGAATACCGCTTCCGCAGCCTACATCTAAAAGAGTACAGTCCTTGCTGACGAAATTTTCAAGAGCCTCAAGACAAAGCCTTGTTGTCTCATGCGTACCTGTACCGAAAGCGATACCCGGTTCAAGATTCAGCACGATACGTCCCTGAGGGTCATAATCATCCCGCCATATGGGACGGATAAGGATCTTTTTGCCCACAGGTATGGGCTTGAAATACTTTCTCCAGTTTGTCAGGCAGCTTTCCACATCGCAGCTGTCAAGCTTTATCTCAGCAGTGATGCCCTCAGCGTCAAGTCTTTCCCTGATGAATGAAACAGCCTCAGCGGGGTTATCCTCAGGGCTGATATAAATATGTACGATACCGTGTTCCCTGTCTTTTTTCAGCAGATCCTCGTCAATGAGATCAATATTTGCAATCTCCAGAACCTCCTGTTCAAGGCAGGAATAATCCTCAATATAGATGCCGTAGGGAACGGTCATCTGAGCGATATTGCCGGCAGTATTGATATCCTTTGCAGGAACCGTGACTGTTATTTCCGTCCAATCCATTATTATTTTTCCTTTCTGTTATTGATACCCTTGAGAAGCGGGATTTTGTTTTGTTCTCCGAGCTTTCCGGTTTTTTTTGATTTGTGTTTTTTGCGGTGTTTTTTTGAGCCGAGAAAGCCGGTGCAGTTATTTCCGCAGTTTTTCAGAGTAATACTGAAATTCAGACCTTTTTTGATAGGAGATAAAACAAAGCCTATAAGCGCTCCTCCTGAAACTCCGGCAAAAAATGAAAGCAAAGCGATCAGTGCAACAGTTGATTTTTTCATATTATTCACCACCAATGATCCTTCAAAAACTTCGATCCTGTCCGGGCATCAAAACCCGAAACCTTAATACCATACTATTATACCCCATCTTTCCCACAATTACAACCCCGGCACCCGGCACCGGCGCCGGCGTGCCGCCGGTGTCAAGATCGCGGGACAGGTCTGACAATGCTTTACTTTCGTTCTCGCGTGTTATACTTGGATGGTAGAGGGAAACAAATATTTTCTGAGCCGTCTCCTACGGAAAGACCCAGAAATATTTTACACAAACCCGGCACGCCGGCGCTAAGTGTAAAATAATAGTTGGCAAAAAAACTATCACATACCGACAAAAAATGCAGCCAATAGAACAATCTTACAATCGCGAGGAAAAGGCTTGCTTGGTCATAACTTACAACGCGAACATGACACCGGCGGCACGCCGGTTCGTGTAAAATATTTCTGGAACTTTGATATGGAGCTGGCTTTGGAAATTATTTGTTTCCCCATCCCATCCAGGTATAATACGCGAGAGCGAAAGCAATGCTTTGTCAGACCTGCCCCCGCGATTATGGGTGCAGCGTCGACGCTGCCGCCGGTTCGTGTAAAATATTTCTGGGACTTTTCATAGAAGTTGGCTGAGAATAATTTCATTCTCCCCTTACCACCTAAGTATAACACGCGAGAGCGAAAGCAACGCTTTGTC
>ONNU01000378.1 GCA_900319255.1 uncultured Eubacteriales bacterium | reverse complement strand
TATAAAGCTGATTTACTTTACAGCGCAGATAACGCAGTGTTTTCCCGCGCGATCGCAGTGCTTTGCAGCAGATATGATATCATCCCGGAGTCGGGACATATACGCCTGATAAAGGATATATGCGCATCCGGCGGGGCAGTTCAGCTGAGAGAAAACATTTTTGCTGTTTCAAAGCAGGGTATGCTGCGCATAATAAATAAGGAAGCATTTGCAGAAAAAGAGCTTATGATACCCTTTGAAGGGCAGAAAAGCATTGTAATTAACAACAAAAAATATTCACTTGAAATAATGCCTGTATCGGAAATGAACAATGCTGAAAAAAATGTAAAAATACTGTTTGCTAATTCAGCAGATTATGATACAATAGGGGATAGAACTGTATTCAGATACAGACAGCCCGGCGACAGATTCAGACTTCCGGGCAGAAATATGAGCAAAAGTCTGAAAAAGCTTTTCAATGAAATGAAGATCCCCTCCGAGCGCAGGGACAGTATAATAGTGCTTGCCCGGGGAAATGATATTATCTGGATAGAGGGCATCGGATTTTCAGACGGACATCTTGCCGGAAGTGATACAAAGACTGCTTTTGATATCATTATAAGCGGCGGTGATCCGGGAAAGGAAAAAACGGATGAATAAAGATGTTGAAAGGATCCTTTATAATGAGCAGCAGCTGTCCGTTATCTGCGACAGAGTGGCAGATCAGCTCAACAGGGATTATAAGGGACATCAGGTAGTGCTTGTGGGCATACTGAAAGGCTCTGTTGTTTTTCTTGCTGATCTTTTCAGAAGGCTTGATTTTGAATGCTGTCTTGATTTCATGGCAGCATCCAGCTACGGAAGCGGTACCGTTTCCAGCGGAAATGTCAGGATCACAAAGGATCTGTCCTGCAATATCAGGGGAAAGGATGTTATCATTGTTGAGGATATCCTTGATACGGGCAATACCCTGTCGTACATAAGGGATCATCTCGGAGCATTTTCTCCCGCTTCTGTCAGGATATGCACACTGTTTGACAAGCCAGCCAGACGGAAAAAGAACATCAGCGCCGATTATAAGGGCGAGACCATTGATGATCTTTTTATAGTGGGATATGGACTTGATTATGACGAGAAATACAGAAATCTTCCCTATATAGGCATCCTGAAGCCTGAGATATATACAAAGTAAAAGGAGTGACCATAGCTTGGATAACAAGAAAACAATAAGAAACCTTATCATTTACCTTGGTATACCGATCATTCTTATTATCATCGTGTCGCTGTTCTTCTCCATGCGTCCGAAGGATGAGACCCCTACATCGGATATCATCTATCTTTTCAAGGACAATAAGGTAAAGGAATACAACCTTGATTTCGGCACCGGCGATCTCAAGATCACCCAGACCAATGATAAGGTCATAGAAACCAAGGTCGCAAGCGTTTCGCTTTTCCTTGAGGCTATTGATCCATATGTTGAGCAGTATAATAAAACAGCTGAAAAGCCCATGAAGTTCAACTGGAAGCAGGCAACTGACAATTCCTTCTGGCTCAGCCTTCTTCCGGAGGTCATCCTTATCATACTGTTTGTAGTGGTCTGGCTCTATTTCATGAAGCGGCTTTCCGGAGGTCTTGGGGACGCCGGAAAATCCATGAGCTTCGGCAAGGCCAAGATCAAAAGCGTTCAGGATGAAAAGCGCAAGACGACCTTTGCAGATGTTGCCGGAGCAGATGAGGAAAAGGAGGAGCTGCGCGAGATTGTAGAGTTCCTCAAGGATCCCAAAAAATATAATGAGCTTGGCGCAAGAATACCCAAGGGCGTTCTTCTTGTAGGCCCTCCCGGTACAGGTAAAACTCTTCTTGCAAGAGCCGTTGCAGGCGAGGCAGGAGTACAGTTTTTCTCGATCTCCGGTTCTGACTTTGTTGAAATGTTTGTCGGTGTCGGTGCGTCAAGAGTAAGAGATCTTTTCGATCAGGCAAAGAAAAATTCCCCCTGTATCATCTTCATTGATGAGATCGATGCAGTGGGCAGACAGAGAGGCGCAGGTCTCGGCGGCGGCCATGATGAGCGTGAGCAGACTCTTAACCAGCTGCTTGTTGAAATGGACGGCTTCGGCGCAAATGAAGGCGTTATCATGATAGCTGCAACCAACCGTCCCGATATCCTTGACCCGGCGCTTATGAGACCCGGACGTTTTGACCGTCAGGTAATCGTAGGCAGACCCGATATCAAGGGCAGAGAGGAAATACTCAAGGTTCATGCAAAGGGCAAGCCCCTTGCTCCGGATGTTGAGCTTCGCACCATTGCAAAATCCACAGCAGGCTTTACAGGCGCAGATCTTGAAAACCTTCTGAATGAGGCAGCCCTTCTTGCTGCAAGAAAGGATCTCAAAGCCATCACAATGCGTGAGGTGGAGGAGACTACCATCAAGGTAGTTGTAGGTACAGAAAAGAAATCAAGAGTAATGACCGACAAGGAAAAGAAGCTTACTGCCTATCATGAAGCCGGTCATGCGATCGCAACATATTTCTGTCCTACCCAGGATCCTGTTCATCAGATCTCGATAATCCCCAGAGGAATGGCAGGCGGCTTTACCATGTCGCTTCCCTCAGAGGATAAAAGCTATCGTTCACGCAAGGAAATGCTGGAGGAGATCGTTGTGCTTTTAGGCGGACGAGTAGCCGAAGCGCTTATACTTGACGATATCTCCACCGGCGCTTCAAACGATATCGAAAGAGCCACCAACCTTGTATTCTCAATGATAACCAAATATGGTATGAGCGAAAAGCTCGGTCCCATCACCTACGGTTCCACAGACGGCGAGGTATTCCTGGGCAAGGAATTCGGTCATAACAAGACCTATTCCGAGGAAACAGCTGCGCTGATCGACGAAGAGGTCAAGGAATATATCACAAACGGATACAGCCAGACCGAAACCATCCTCAAGGATCATAAACCTGAGCTTCATAAGGTAGCGCAGTTCCTGTTCGAGCATGAGAAAATGTCAGGCGACCAGTTCATATGCGCTATGGAAGGCAAGGAGATCCCTGTTGATGAAGAGCCTGAGGAAGAAATCGAGGAATACAATATAGACGATTTCACAGAGCCGGCTGATAAAGAAGAAAAAGCTTCTGACAGCGAGGACTAAAAAGAATAAACGTAAGATCAAGGAGTGCAGCTATCGCACTCCTTGAATTGTAATTGTGAAAGCGTTGCGCGCTTAGCTTGAAGAAACGTTCCGGCATTTTCTCACTGATGTGGGGGAAATGACACCTACCGTGCCCCTTGTGGTTTCCACCTTTTGATCCACCAAAGCAGAAAATACAGATAAAGCATAACTCAGGGCATGAAATCGGAACAGCTGATCTTCTTTTCTTATTTTCTCCCTGAGTAAGTTGCGCATTGATGCAGGTTACAGGCAGCTGTAATGGTATATGCTGTGACAGC
>ONNU01000159.1 GCA_900319255.1 uncultured Eubacteriales bacterium | reverse complement strand
GCCCACATGGCTCTCAGACGTGAACACGTTTGGAGGACTTGGAGGCTTTGGCAGATTTTTTCTTTTCAGCCTTTGCAGGCATTTTCTTTTCCTTGCCGCGTTCCACAACCGGTTCGCCCTTGCCTGTGACAGCATCGGCGGTTATGATGATCCTTGAAATAGTTTCATCCGAGGGAGCCTCATACATCAGGTTTTTCAGAAGCTCTTCCATGATGGAGCGCAGACCTCTTGCGCCGGTATGACGCTCGATAGCCTTGCGTGCGATCTCAAGAAGCGCATTTTCACCGAATTCAAGTATAACGCCGTCCATTTCAAAAAGCTTCTTATACTGCTTTACAAGGGAATCCTTGGGTTCCTCAAGAATACGGACAAGAGCGTTTTCATCAAGACCGTTCAGCGCTGTAAGCACAGGCAGACGGCCTACAAGCTCTGGGATAAGTCCGAATTTTACCAGATCCTGAGGAATGACCTCCTGCATCCAGCTTGTGGTATCCAGCTCGGTTTTTGTCTTTATCTCAGCATTGAAGCCGAAGGAGGAGGAGCCCATACGCTTTTCAACGGTCTTTTCAAGTCCGTCAAAGGCTCCGCCGCAGATGAAGAGGATATTGCTGGTATCAATCTGTATAAACTCCTGCTGGGGGTGTTTTCTGCCGCCCTGGGGAGGAACATTCGATATCGTACCCTCAAGTATTTTCAGAAGCGCCTGCTGTACACCCTCGCCGCTGACGTCACGGGTGATAGAGGGGTTTTCTGATTTTCTTGCAATTTTATCTATCTCATCGACATAGATAATGCCGCGCTCAGCTCTGGCGATCTCAAAATCAGCCGCCTGTATCAGTCTGAGCAGTATGTTTTCGACATCCTCACCGACATAGCCTGCTTCTGTAAGAGTTGTTGCGTCAGCGATCGCAAAGGGAACGTCAAGGATCCTTGCAAGGGTCTGGGCAAGAAGAGTCTTTCCCACACCGGAGGGACCCAGAAGCAGGATATTGCTTTTATTCAGCGCTACGTCATCCTCGCTGTGATAGTTTATTCTTTTATAATGGTTATAAACTGAAACAGCCAGAGAAACTTTTGCTTCATCCTGTCCGATGACATATTCGTCAAGGAGCCTTTTTATCTCCATAGGCTTCGGCAGCTCACTGAAATCCTCGAAGAATTCCCCGTCGATCTCATCATCATAGACCCCGCCGCTGAGAAGCGACGAACACAGGGAAACACATTCGTCACAGATATAAGCGCCGCTGCCCTGGAAAAGCCTGCCTACAAGCTCCTGCGGCTTTCCGCAGAAGGAGCAGGCGACAGTTCTGTTTTTATCTTTATTATCAGGCATTTATGCTGCTCCTATCATCTTTTTGTAATGACCTTATCAACAAGACCGAAATCCATAGCCTCCTGCGCAGTCATGAAATTATCTCTTTCGCATGCCTCATGCATTTCCTCAATAGTTTTCCCGCAGTTCTGCGCAAGGATACCCTCGAGAACATCTCTTTTCTTTCTCAGATGCTCAGCGTGGATCATGATATCAGTCTGCTGACCCTGGAGACCGCCGCCGATAAGGGGCTGATGGATCATTACCTCAGCATTGGGGAGAGCGAATCTCTTACCCTTTGCGCCGGCAGAAAGCAGGAAAGCTCCCATGCTGGCAGCCATACCCATACAGATAGTTGATACATCGCATTTGATATACTGCATTGTATCATAAATAGCCATACCGTCAGAAATACTTCCCCCGGGGCTGTTGATATAAAGGCTGATATCCTTTGTAGAATCCTGTCCCTCAAGGTAAAGAAGCTGAGCGACGATAAGACTTGCAGTTGTGGAATTGACATCCTCAGTCAGCATGATTATCCTGTCGTTAAGAAGTCTGGAATAGATATCATATGAGCGCTCGCCTCTGTTTGTCTGTTCCACTACATAAGGTACTAATGCCATATCTGATTACCTCCGTTTCATAAAAAATCATCCGATTTATAAACAGGGAATAAAAAAGAAAAGCATATATCTTCTGCAGCGGGTGAGCATCCGATAATGGAAGCCGCACCCGCTCCGGAATTTACATATAATATTGTTCCCTGAAATAATTGCCCGTATTATATAGATTTATTCAGCTGATCCGTGAGTAATGACTTTACGGATAAAGCCGGGCGTTTTTTGCCTGGAGCTTATTA
This sequence comes from uncultured Eubacteriales bacterium, assembly GCA_900319255.1. Classification (GTDB taxonomy): domain Bacteria; phylum Bacillota; class Clostridia; order Oscillospirales; family Acutalibacteraceae; genus UBA1213. Next base: position 1,525 of record ONNU01000159.1, on the reverse strand, counting down.
TTCAGCTGACTCTTCCTCTGCCTTTTCGACAGCGTTTTCCTTTACGAAGTCCATAGCTCTTTCAGACTCGATATCGCCTGCAAGAGTTGAAGGACCGAATGCAGCCTTTACTCTCTTTACGTCTACCTTATATGTCTCAGCAAGCTCATTGTACTTAGCCTCGATATCCTCATCGCTTGCCTTGAGACCCTCAAGCTCAGCGATCTTTCTGAGAGCAAGTCTGAGCTTAACCTGAGCTTCTGCTCTTGGGCGGTATGTATCGCGGAGCTTATCTTCGGTAAGACCTGTGTACTGCATATATGTGTTAAGGTCAAGACCCTGACTGCGGAGATTCATAGCGAACTCATCAACGATGGTGTCAAGCTGGTTCTCATACATAGCCTCAGGAACCTCAGCCTCTAAAAGGTCGATAAGCTTTTCAGCGATCTGGTTTTCCTTTGTATTCTCAGCCTCAGACTTCTTTGTCTCCTCAAGCTTAGCCTTCAGGTCAGCTCTGTAATCGTCAACTGTATCGAATTCGCTGACATCCTTTACGAACTCATCGTCAACCTCGGGAAGCTCGTGAGTCTTGATCTCGTGGAGCCTGATCTCGAACTGAACAGCCTTGCCCTTGAGCTCTTCTGCCTGATAATCCTCAGGGAAAGTAACGTCGATAGTGAATTCCTCGCCTGCATTATGGCCAACGATCTGATCCTCGAAGCCGGGGATAAAGCTGCCGCTGCCGAGGGTAAGGCTGTAGTTTTCAGAAGTACCGCCCTCGAAAGCCTCGCCGTCGAGAATACCCTTGAAGTCGATAACAGCGATATCCTCAAGCTGAGCAGCTCTGTCCTCAACAGTGATAAGACGGCTGTTTCTCTTCTGAACCTTCCTGATCTCCTCGTCGATATCCTCAGGAGTTACCTCAAGGCTTGCGGGAGCATAGGTGATACCCTTATAATCCTTGATCTCAACCTCAGGAGAAACTGTGATAACAGCCTTGAATTCAAGACCGTCCTTTTCAGCCTTGGTGATATCAAGATCGACCTTATCTCTGATCATATCAAGACCTGCCTCCTCAGCAGCCTCAACGATAGCAGCGGGATAAAGATCCTTGATAGCATCCTCATAGAAAACGCCCTCGCCGAATTCCTTTTCGATAAGTCTTCTGGGAGCCTTACCTTTTCTGAAGCCGGGAATATTGATCTTCTTCACTTCTCTTTTATAAACGGCATCAACTGCCTTCATAAAAGTTTCGCCGTCGATTTCCACAACGAGCTCATAGCGGTTTGTTTCAACCTTGTTTGATGATTTAAGTGCCATTTTTATTTCCTCCGAACTGAGCTTTCCTGCTCCTTTATTTTTCTTTGCGGAATACCCGCAAGTCTGCTTCAAGGCGTCCAACGGTATACCCGTCCCGGGCGGCAAAGCCGCAATCAATAAAGCAAACCATCATATATTATAATATACGATCTCCTTTAAGTCAAGCTTTTTTCCACCCGGCGCCGGCGTGCCGCCGGTGTCAAAATCGCGCCGGCGTGCCGCCGGT
>ONNU01000002.1 GCA_900319255.1 uncultured Eubacteriales bacterium | reverse complement strand
ATCCGACTTTAACTCCCGGGGGCGAAAGTAACGCATTGTCAGACCTGACCCGCGATCACGACACCGGCGGCACGCCGGGGGATCACGACAGATGATCCTCAACTACATCAAAAAGATGCTCGGGGAAAAGCTGTTCCTCCACCGCAAGGAGAAAAAGCTCCCTGACCTCCTGTAGATCGCATGAAATATCCTCGACAAAAGCCTGTTCATTATCATTGAATATACGAATACCATAAACCGTCAAAGAAATACAATCCCCGGTTTCAATAACAGTACGGGTGAGGGAATAAAAATACTCACCTGTTATTCTTTGCTCGACAATATGCTCGTTCATAGCTGCGCCTTCTTTCAAAGTGTTATCGCTTCTCAGATAATTATAAGCTTCAGGCAGCGCGAATAGAGGTGAAATTTGGGATATTGAATGGAATTAGGATTATGTAAAATTTTGAATTTGGAAAGTGGAATTGTTTTGAATCAGGAATCAGGAATTATGTTAATTATAAAATCTGGTTATGGTCATGCTATTCACTATTTTAGCTTTATACTATAAACCAATCACTAACCACTATATACTATAAGCTGCCGCAGGTCGTTCGTGTGAAATATTTCTGGGAGTTTTTGTAGTAGCCGGCTCAGGGAATTTTTATTTCCCAATCCCATCCAAGTATAACACGCGGGAACAAAAGTAACGCATTGTCAGACCTGCCCCCGCGATTTTGACACCGGCGGCTATCTTGACAAGGTTGGGGGATGGTGGTACAATCCTATTGGAATGATAGGGATAATGGGTCGGGGAATGATCGTGTGAGGGTCGTTTTCCGCAGGAAAGGAAATTGATGAAGATGAAAAATAACAGAAATAATAATCACCTTAAATATATGGTGTTTACCGCTTTGTTTGCTGCACTGATCTGCGTGATGACCGCTTTTGTGCATATACCCACTAATCAGGGCTATATCCATGCGGGCGATGGTATTATTTTCCTTGCGGCTGCTGTTCTGCCTGCGCCTTACGCTATGCTTGCAGGGGCTATCGGAGCTGGCTTTTCTGATTACCTTTCCGGCTATGCCATGTGGGTGCTGCCGACTATGATAATAAAAGCAGCGTCTGCCGCTGTATTCTCGGCTCATAAGGATACTATTATCAATAAAAGAAATATCATTGCGCTTATACCGGCTGCAATGATATGTATAGGCGGTTATTATCTTGCGGGCGCTGTGCTTGCTATGCTTTCAGGCACTCCGGTGGGGGGCGCTTTTGCGGCGGCTCTTGCTGATGTTCCTTCTAACGGTATACAGTGCGTATGCAGCGCGGCTTTATTCCTTGCTCTTGGTAAGGCTGTGGAAAAGACCGGCATAAAAAAGCTTTTCCGCGTCGGGCTTTCCGAAACCTGACAGGGTGAGGGGAATTGCTTGATCAAAATAATTATATATACTAAAAAGCCGATGAATCTGATGTTCACCGGCCTTTTCTTTTCTACCGCCTCTTTCCTCGAGGCAATGTCATCAACTTAACAGATTATAAAAGCTCCGCCAGCCTACCAAAAGACTGGCGGAGCTTTTATAATTTCAATATCATTTATCTCTTACGCGTACAGCTTCCTCATCTGTATGACGTATCTCTGCGCGCTTGATCTTACCGCTGATGGTTTTGGGTATCTCATCCACAAATTCGATTATTCTCGGGTACTTGTATGGAGCAGTTGATTTCTTGACATGATCCTGAAGCTCCTTGATAAGCTCAGGGCTGGGTTTATAATTCTTCTTGAGTACCACAGTAGCCTTGACTACCTGACCTCTTACCGGGTCGGGAGCGCCGGTTATCGCACATTCTACAACTGCGTCATGCTCAAGCATTGCGCTTTCTACCTCGAAGGGCCCTATACGGTAGCCGGAGCATTTGATAACATCGTCATTTCTTCCTACGAACCAGTAATAGCCTTCTTTATCACGCCATGCCATATCGCAGGTGTTATAATAATCACCCAAAAGCAGCTCGGCTGTCATTTTGTGGTTCTTATAATAGCCTGTGAAAAGTCCCACCGGAGGATGATTCTTTACATCCATGATGCAGATAGAGCCTTCCTCACCCACAGCGACTTCCTTGCCGTCCCTGTTGAGAAGCTTGATATCATAAAGGGGAGAGGGCTTGCCTGTTGAGCCGATCTTGATATCGTCCCACTGGAAATCAGCCATCAGCACAGTACCCTCTGACTGACCAAAGCCCTGATATATATTATGTCCTGTGAATCTGAACCATTTGTTGTTTACTTCCGGATTAAGCGGCTCGCCTGCTGTTGTCCAGTGCTGGATGGATGAAAGATCATAGGATGCAACATCCTCAAGCAGCATGAAACGATACATGGTAGGAGGCGCGCAGAAGGTGGTGAGCTTGTACTGAGACATTTTCTCAAGAAGCTTTGCGGGGACGAATTTGTCCATATCATATGCGAAAATGACAGCGCCGCATATCCACTGACCGTAGATCTTGCCCCAGCCGAATTTTGCCCAGCCGGAATCGGTAACGCTCATATGAAGCTTGTTTTCCTGAACCTGATGCCAGTATTTGGCAGTAACGATATGACCCAGAGGATGCGCAAAGCTATGCTGTACCATTTTCGGCATACCTGTTGTACCGGAGGTGAAATATACCAGCATTACATCGTCCTTGTCGGTAGCATCCTTGCCTGTGGGACGCTCAAAAACATCAGACTGCTTTTCCATCTCGTCCTCGAGAAATTCCCATCCCTCACGCTTTTCGCCTACAACTATATGATGCTCGACTGTGGGGCTGTCCGGGAGGGAGCTTTCGACCTGTCTGATAACATAATCATCATTTACACAAACGATCGCCTTGACATGAGCAGCGTTTGCGCGGTACACGATATCCTTTTTCGCAAACTGCAGAGTGCCGGGGATGATAGTAGCGCCCAGCTTATGCAGACCTACTGCGCAGATCCAGTATTCCCATCTGCGGCGGAGTATCATCATAACGACATCGCCCTTGCCTATGCCGATGCTTTTGAAATAATTAGCGGCTTTATTGGAAAGAAGGCTGATATCCTTGAAGGTGAATATTTTTTCTTCATCATGGTCATTGCACCATACAAGAGCCTTTTTATTTTCGTCCTGCTTAGCCCACTCGTCAACAATGTCGAAACCGAAATTAAAGTTCTCCGGAACATTGACCTTATAATTGTTCTTGAAATCTTCATAGGAATCAAACTCGATACGCGGTAAATACCTGTCAAGCAACATATTTTTACTCCTTTTCTTTTTTGTCAGCTTTCTGCATAAATTTTTATGCTTTTTTACAGCTTTCTGGGGTTTAGCCGGTTTACCATGCGGATTTTTCCTGCATTTTCAAGCCGGCGGACTGTCATTGCTTTTTGTTTTTCCGGAAATATATGAAATATCTGACGGATAAAAACTTCGGATTAGCATTATATGATGAATAATAATACAATAGTAACATATACTTGTAAAATAATCATATTCATCATTTGCATAATATCATAACACTATTAAAATCCAATGTCAAGATTACTTTAGTAGCCCAAAAAGTCATTATAATACTATTTGTCATGCGCATTATAAATTTTGCCCGAAAAGCTGCGGATAACGCCCGGATATTTGTCCTCTGTGACATCACCGCCGATGATTTTTCCCCTGAGAACAAGCAGGTTTACAGAAGCAGGCTCAGCATTATTTCCGCCTGTAAGACGGTAGGTATAAAGCGTGCATTTTTTTCCGCGAAAGGGAAAAAGTTCAAGCCCGACCGTTTTTTGCAGATCATTATATCCGCTGTAGAAGCCGTCAAAGCTCTGGGGTATTCTTACCTTTTGTATCATAACGGGATAGCTGCCGATCTCAAGCCCGAACTGCCGCGCAAAAGCCTGATGCTCAGAGCAGTCCCTTGCGTCAAGACAATAGGTCATGCCGTCATAATGGGCATACCGGCTGTTTTTTGAAGCAATACAGGCTGATGCAAGACAAAGCGACAGGATAAAACAAGCCGCAGCAAAAAAAGCGGCTCTTTTGTGTTTAGGGGATAAAAAGCAAAGTGTCAAAGATAATCCTCCTATAAAAGCCGGGGCTGTGCATATCGCTGAAATACAGCCGTAACCGAATAAGCGCAGAGCATACCGGCATATAATACTTGAGTGACCGGAGGGCGCAAGCCTCCGGCGCACAAATAAGATGACGAGGTGGAGCAAAATGAAAAATAACACTTCCAAGTCCGCAGGCAGCTTTTTAATGTCAGGTACACCATATGAGCCTGTCACCGGAAATGACAGACACAGCCCCGGGCTGAGAATAATGCCCTCACAGTTTCTTCATCCCATGTCCCCCGTCCGCTACAGCCTTCTGCGCAATATCGTTCCCGCCGACGAGGAAAACACCGGCAGATTCTTTAGCTGACAGGAATTTGGAGCTAAATAGAATTCGGAATCTGGAATGTGGAATTTAGGGCAATACCGCACAAAGATAGTGCCGCAGATGCGCAGTAGATTTTTTCGTCAGATTGTATTAAAATTTCGCAGGAATACTGACGTATTTCAAGAAATTTTGGTGCAAGATGACGGAAAAAGATCAAGCAGATGCGGTGCTAAGCTGTAAAGCGGTCTTTGTGCGGTGTTGCCTTAGTCTATAGATGATAATTTTTGACACAATTCCTGATTCTATCAAATTCCAACTGAAAAATGCTGAGCGCAGAAGGGCTTTCATGGCAGGCTTTGATAAAGGCATCGGGGGTTTCTGTTATTTCGGAAAATTCATCGCAAACCATTTATCGAAAGCCGCAGCATTTATCAGGGTTTGAACCGGTTACGATGAAAGCAGCAATTCATCGTAACCATTGCAAACCGTTCCTATAAAATAATTCCGGGAGTTTTGTAGTAGCTGGATCGAGAAAAAATTGTTCCCCTTATTTTCCGACTATAACACGCGAGAGCGAAAGTAACGCTTTGTCAGACCTGTCCCCACGATTTTGGGTGCAGCGTCGACGCTGCCGGCGCCGGTTGACAAAAAATCGGTGGTATTATATAATAAATTTGTATTCATATGGAATTAGTTTTATACTGATGCATAAAAAATAATTATTCGGGATAGGATCCCTGAAACGGAGGAAAACAAAATGGGTAAGATGCAGGAGCTGATCACTGCTTATATAGAATCTGATGAAAGCAAGGAGATCAAGGATCAGATAATAAAGGAAATACAGACCTGTGAAAAGGTCTGGACGGCTTTTTCACCGATCACAAAGAATCATTTCGTTGATTATGTGCAGGGCAGACCTACAGCCTTCCTTTTTTCTGAAAAGGAGATCTGCCAGCAGTATTGCAATCATATGAAAGAATCAGGCTTTACTGTCGGTACAGCTGAATGCTCTCTGGACAACAGACTCGGACTGCTTGCTGATTATCACAGGAGCGGCTTTGAATGTGTTATTGTTGATAACGGTAAAAACTACATCATTCTTGAGCTTACCGATCTTATCAACATTCCCGACCCGGAAACCACACCAAAGGAAAGAATGCCTTTTATCAATCCTTCGCTCATCTGCAGCGCAGACAGGTTCTTCCAGTGTCTGGAAAACAAGACCATTACCGGCGACAAGGAGATAAACCTCCTGCTTGATACATACAATGCAAAATTCCTTATCCCTGTTGAGGGCGAGATCGAGGACGGAAATGTTACTATTCCGGCTCTTGAAAGAAGCGACGGACTGAAGGTCGCTCCCTTCTTCACCGATCTCTCCGAATACAGAAAATTCGACAGCAAGGAAAAATTCAAGGCTATCGTAACCGATTATACACAGATCGAAAGCATCTGCAATAACGGCGGAACGGTAGTTATCAATCCTATGGGCTTCAATTTCACGTTGGAAAAGAAAACCATTGACGCAATACGCAATGCGGTGAACACTGTTCCGGGCGGAGGAAAGGGCAACCGCGCCGTTATTTATATGCCGGACAGAGTTCCGAAGGTGCTTATTGATACGCTCAATACTATTTTTGACGGCATTGACGGTATAGTTTCAGGTCATGTCAGAGGTCTGCGCAAGGATAACGAATCCCAGCTGCTTATTGTTGCAGACTGCGGCGACAGCGATGCCGAAACAACTGAGGCTATCATGAATGAGATCAGAGAACAGGCTAAAGGTATTGATATAAAGGAAAAGGTGGAATATGTCGCAGGTTCGACTGCAATAGGACGCACGGCTATGATCGAGAGCCGCCCCTTCTTTGAAAGGATAGTGGTAGATGTCAGCGTTCCTCCGGAGAATGTGTGAGCCATGCTGATATCGGGCGGTCTGAGCGACTGAGGGAAAAGCCTGTGATTCTGGCTGGAGTTGGTATTTATGAAAATAAGGGGTCATAGTCAGATGTCGGAGGCCTTTCTGACGGGGGCGATACTTGCCGTCATAGGCGGATATCTTGACGCTTATACATATATAGCAAGGGGACAGGTATTTGCAAATGCCCAGACAGGAAATGTTATGTTTCTTGCAATGAATATCGCCTGCGGTGATATTATGAAGGCGCTGTTTTATGTACCGCCTATCATTGCCTTTGTGCTGGGCATACTTATAGCCGAGCAGATAAAAAAGCGCATGGACGGCGGCAGACTGCACTGGAGGCAGTATGTTCTTCTTCTGGAGCTTGCGGTAATCATTATTGTAAGCTTTCTTCCTCACGGCAAGGTGATGGGGATAAAATATGACACCATTGCAAATGTTATGATATCCTTCACCTGCTCCCTGCAGGTACAGAGCTTCCGCAAGATCAGAGGAATACTCTGCGCAACCACAATGTGTACCGGAAATCTTCGCAGCGGAACAGAAGCGCTTTCTACGGCAATATTTGCCAAAGACAAAGAAAGCCTGCACAAAGCAGGCAAATTCTACGCTATTGTTTTGTTCTTTATAATCGGCGCAGTTATCAGCACCTTTGTTACTACGGCTTTTTCGGAAAAAAGCGTTATTTTCTGCGGAGCCGGGCTGGTGGCAGTCATACTTCTGATGTTTGCCGAGCCGCCGCACGCGGAAAGTACATGATGGCGCAATAAAAAAATTATAAGAAAAAATCAAACCGCTCCTGTGGATTTCAGGGGCGGTTTTTATCAATTCGGGATAGTGTGAGTCTATGCAAAAAGGGGATGCCGGATTATTACCCTTTCCGTATTCTTTTTTTCGCCTCCCTCCTCGAGGGAGGTGGCACGGCGGCACGCCGTGACGGAGGGAGTATACTGCGTTTTATCCATAAATTGACAGCAATGCCTCTTTCACGGAGGGAGTATTACAACGGTAAAAGTCTAAGCTCTTGCCAGGAAGGGAAAGGGGTAGTGCGTGGAGGTTTCATCGGGAAGTTTTTTTGTAGTGCTGATTTGATGGCTCTGGGCTTGGAAGAGGGATGGGTGGTGCTTAGGGCTTTCGTTTGGGGGTACTTTTTTCGGTCTTGTCCGGCAGCGAGCTTCGCCGCTGCCTGGGGTTTCTTTGAACGCCTGCGGCGGTTTGGGGTGTTTCGCTGCCTGCGGGCAGCGACCAGGGGCTCTGCCCCATGGACCCCGCAGCCTTTGAAAAGGCTGGCGAAACATTTATGCCTTTCACTTTGTGATTGGCGTATAAAGCTCCGGTCGGCGGTCACGGAAAAGTCCCCAGCTGAAACGCATTTCATGTACGCTGTCAAGATCAAATTCAGCAGTGACGATACACTCGCTTTCACGGTCGGCGCTTTCAATAATCTCGCCTGTTTCGTTCGTGATAAAGGAGCTGCCGTAGAAGGTCAGGGCTGACTGCTGATGATTATTGCTTTCGTCAGGAATGACAGCTTCTGTGCCTACACGGTTAGCGGCGATAACAGGAATGATATTTGAAGCCGCATGACCCTGCATACACCTTCTCCAATGGGGCATACTGTCAACCTCAAGTATCGGCTCTGAGCCTATTGCTGTGGGATAGAACAGAAGCTCCGCGCCCATCAGCGCCATACATCTTGCGCATTCCGGGAACCACTGATCCCAGCAGATGCCTACGCCTATTTTTCCGAATTTTGTATCCCAGACCTTGAAGCCGGTATTTCCGGGGGTGAAATAAAACTTTTCCTGATAGAAATGATCGTCTGGAATGTGGGATTTTCTGTAAACTCCCAGAAGCGAGCCGTCTGCGTCGATTATCGCTATGGAATTATAGATGGAATTGACGTCCTTTTCATAAAAGCTCACCGGCAGCACAACTCCAAGCTCAGCGGCAAGGGCTTTGAAATGTCTGACAGCATCGTTGTTTTCTGTTTCCTTTGCAAGCTTATAGTAATCGTAATTTCGTTCCTGACAGAAATAGAGATTTTCAAAAAGCTCCGGAAGAAGAATGATATTGCAGCCGTCCTCTGCGGCTTTTCTTACGAGTGTATCTGCTTTTCTGATATTTTCCTGAACCTTGTCAGACATGGACATCTGAACAGCTCCGACTTTTACTTTTCTCATTTTACATTTCTCCTGAATAGTTTATGTTTTGCTGACGGCGGGGATCTGCTGTGTTATGCAGTGGATATTACCACCGCCGATCAGAATATCTCTTGCGTAGATGCCCCTGACCACTCTGTCCGGGAAAAGCCCGCTGAGCAGTTCAAGAGCCTTTTTATCGTTTTCGTCTCCGAATTGGGGAACGATGACCGTTTTGTTTGCTATATAGAAATTGACATAGGATGCCGCAAGACGTTCGCCGGGAGTTCTGGTAGGCTCGCCGTCCATATGGTCAAGCCCCTCACATTCCTCAGCTGTGATATGTACAGGCTTCGGCAGGATAAGCTTATGCACCCTTATTTTCCTGCCCTCAGCGTCTGTGGAGTCTTCGAGAATGTCAAGACATTCCTTTGATATCTCATACTGGGGATCGTTCTTGTCGTCAGTCCATGCAAGCACGACCTCGCCCGGAGCGGTAAAGGCGCATATATTATCTATATGACCGTTGGTTTCATCGTTGTAGATGCCCCGTTTCAGCCAGATGATCTTTTTCACGCCGAGAGAAGAGCAGAGCTTTTCTTCGATCTCCTGCTTTGACATATCGGGGTTTCTGCCCCTGCCAAGGAGACATTCCTCTGTGGTAAGCAGCGTGCCTTCGCCGTCAGTATGTATGGAGCCGCCCTCAAGGATAAAATCCCGCAGGTCATAGCAGTCTGCATCCATAAGATCGCAGAGCTTTCTTGCTATTTTGTTATCCCTGTCCCAGGGGAAATACAGACCGTCATACAGTCCGCCCCATGCATTGAAGCCCCAGTCTATACCCCGAAGCTCACTGCCGTTTGTTATGAAGGTGGGCGCAACATCTCTTGCCCAGCTGTCGTCGCTGCTCATTTCCACCACACGGACATTATCCGGCAGCAGCCTTCTTGCTTCGTCATAATCCTCGAATCTTGCGCAGACAGTGACCTTTTCCGAGCCTGCGATAATTGTGATAAGCTCAGCAAAGGCTTTTCTTGCGGCATATGCCCCGTTCTGCCAGGAATCCCTGCGGTGAGGCCAGATGAGTATGCAGCCCTGATGAGGTGCAAATTCCGCAGGCATAAGGAATCCGTCGCCTGCGGGGGTTGAAGTCAGTATTTTCATAGAATGCTCCTTGAATATTTATTACAGCCGGAATATTTACGGAAAAGCAGCGCATCACGAGCGGTGCTTCTTATTATCCGGCATCATATATCTTGCGATGGCAAGGCGCTGACAATCGTTGACAAGATTTTCGACATGAGAGATGACCTTTTCAGGGCTGTCCTTCATACCCTTTCTTATCCAGGAAACGATAGTGCCGGTTATGCCGTATGCAAAGAACTCAGCGATAAATTTCTTATCATCCTCAGCGACAGAATAATTTCCCGAAACATTGTCGATAACATCGCAGAAAACTCCGGTGCTGACGGTATGGACATATTCTCTGAATTCCTCACCGTAAGCGGTATTGAGGGCGTTGGAATAAAATCTGGAATTATCATGGATAAGCTTGAGCATATCGCAGAGCTTGCTGCTCCAGGTATCAAAGCTAAGTCCGTCAACAAACGGGGTGATCGCATCCTTATAGAATATCCAGTTAAGAAGCTCATATTTATCGCTGAAATGATAATAGAAGGTCTGTCTGTTAAGACCGCATTCATTGGTAATATCAGAAATGGTGATCTTCTCAAAGGATTTTCTTTCCATAAGCTTTTTGAAAACATCGGCAATTGCCTGTTTAGTAACTACAGAATCTGTCATCTTATCCACCTGCACTATTCCATGCCGCACGGGCGTGATTGGCAAACGCCGCCGGCGATCCTGCCCCTGCCGCATTTACCTTTTATCCGATTATACCACACCCGCAGAGCTAATTCAACCGCCGCCGCCGGCGTGCCGCCGGTGTCAAGATCGCGTTGTGAGTTATGACCACGCAAGCCTTTTCCCTCGCGATTGTAAGATTGTTCTATTGGCTGCATTTTTTGTCGGTATGCGATAGTTTTTTTGCCAACTATTATTT
>ONNU01000111.1 GCA_900319255.1 uncultured Eubacteriales bacterium | reverse complement strand
TGGAATTTGGAAAGTGGAATTTGGAATTTGAAGTTAGGAGTCAGGGATTCAGAGTGGAGGCTTTGGGATCCACTTGCCACTAACCACTAACTAATAAAAAACCCCTGCGGGATTGTCCGCAGGGGAATTTTTATTTTATCTTCCCGACCTTAACGCCGTATTGTTCGGGGATGGATGCGATGGGAACTGATTTGTCCATGAAGCGGCGGCATACCTCTTCGTATATGACATACAGCTCCTGTACGCCGTTCTCAAGTACAAAGTAATGCTTGATATAGGGGACAAGCAGAACTAAAAGCATTATGAAAAGTACAAATAATGCTATAGTCGCTTTGAAAACTATTACAAGCAGTACCGCTACCGTTACAATGGCGAATAAAAAGGTCACGATCAGATGTACAAATCTTTCATGCTGCCAGAACTGGATCTCTCTGATAAGCTCACGCTTGAAGCCCTCGACATCCTCTATATCCTGACCGCTTTCAAGAAAGCTTCTCAAGCCTTTAATATATGCTTTAAGCTTATTTCCCATAAGTATCACCTTGCTCTGCGGAGGGTATGGGCCTCTCCATGATATATTCCTTACAGACATAACCGCCGCCGATATCAGTATCCTCGGATCTGATCTTGCGGAAGCCTAAATGCTCATAGACATTTATTGCAAAGCTGTTGCTTCTCTCTACCCTGAGACGGATCTTTTTGATGTGGGTGAAACCAAGCTCCGGCTTGATAAAGATCGCGTCAAGATGAGAGATGGTCTTTTTTGCAAGCCCCTGACGGCGATATTCTGCCTTGATATACAACCTTGACAGGAAAAGATAGTTGCTCTGGACAAGAACGCACATATAGCCTGCAAGCTGCTGATCCACAAGTATCATATAGTAAATATAACCATCTGACATCTGCTTTTTCATAGCTTCCCTGGACTGGAATTTCTCCAGCATATAGTCGATCTGTTCGGTTGAGAAAACATCCTTGTAGTAGTTGTGCCATACATTGCGGGCAGCTTCCTCTACTTCAAGTATCTGTTTTTCAGTAGCAACGGGCATCATATCAAATCTCATAGTTTATTCCACTCATTCAAATAGTATTCTTGGAGCTGTCTCCATCGGGCAGGTCATGCTGAACTGTCCGGTTTTTCTGCATCAGCATTTCAGCCGGACAGAGCTTTTATCATTTATCGTTGTCTCTTTCGATCTTTGTTCTTGTCACGATAGTATCCACATGAATATCCTCAGCGTCTGAAAGCTCAAGGGGAGCCTTTTTCTTGTAGGTATAAGGCTCGGACTGACCGTTGGTCTTATAGCTGTTGAAGATGAGGAATACTGTGATGCCGGTGGCAAGTACGCTTACGCCGATGGCAATTGCTATCGTTTTTCCTGTGATCTGGAAATCACTTTTCAGAAGTGCGTAATTATCGCTCTCTTCTGTTGTCCGGACTGCTGCCGTACCGTTGTCCCGCTCATCAGCCGCAGCGTTTGCGGAAAATGCAAAAACGGAAAGCGAAAGAATCGCAAATATCAGCAGACATATTCCTAAATAAGCTCTTTTCTTTTTCATCAGAAGAAAGCACCTCCCAACAACAGCATTACGATAAATACCACAACAAGCATTATTGCGCCGAAAATAGCAAGCTTCGCAGCGCTGACAGGAAGCTCGCCGAAGGTTTTTCCTGTCTGTCCGTTCATAGCGTACATATAATCCTTGTCCTTATACTTGAAGGTCATGAGCCATACGGGCATAAGAGCGTACTGCCAGCTTTCTTCAAGTGTTTTCAGCGTCATATTGTCGATCTTTACAGTATCGTAGCCCTCGATGGATTCCTTGTAGATCTTTTCGGCATACTGCTTCAGCTCATTATCTACATCGTTCTGGGCATCGTTTCTTTCAAGATCACGCTTTTCAGCAAGGAAGCCTGAAAGATATGACATGGTAAAGGGTCTTGCCTCGTCATCCTCAAAGGGGTTGACATATTTGAGTGCCTTTTTGTTATCGGCGTCCTTGAGAGCGACATGGGGGAAATGCTTGAAATCTATCTTTCCGAAACGCTTTACCTTATAGATCTTTCTTTCCTCGTAGCGGTAATCGCCCTCTCTCCATGTTCTGCGCTTTTCAGCAGTAGCGTGAACTCCGCCGTCCTTGAGGGAATCCACCAGCCAGTAGGGGTAGTACACGCCCTTCATCATATTCAGCTGTGCATCTGAAAGGAAGTCACCGGGAAGGAATTTCTTCTTTCCGCAGAAATCGTAGAATTTCTGCTTTGCATCCTTTTCGGAGATCTTGAAGGGGATAACAAGGTTCGGCTTGAAGCTGCCTGAGAGCCTGTTTGAAAGAACGATGGGGTTGTGGCAGTATACGCAGAAGGTGGACGCTGTATTTGTTTCAGCGATGACCTCTGCGCCGCAGGTCTGGCAAACATAGAGCGCAGGCTCGAATTCATCCTCCTCGCCGGTTTTTTCCGGTTCGGGCTTTGCTTCTTCGTCCAGCTTTTCATCCAGCTTGCCGAAATGCTTGATAAGTTCATCCTCAGTATATTCGCTTCTGCAATATTCGCAGGCGAATTTCAGCTTCTGAGGATCATACTGCAGCGGTCCGCCGCAGTTTATACATTGATATGACAAAGCTTCCATTAATTGACCGCGCATTTTTGCGCAGCCGCTCACCTCTTTTCTTTTAGCTTTGACGCAGCTGCGTTAAGCTGTGAAATAAAGTAAGTTTATTGCCACTATATTTACCTGTGACAATAAACTTACTGAAAGTTCATACAGCATCCGGAGAAGATGATATTTCCGCAGATCCTACAGAAGAAATTATCATCATCCGGCTGCAAATATTAGGGATTTTCCGTTATTCTATCATACGAAATCTGCGTCATTGATGGGGTCGCCGCACTCGGGGCAGAATTTCGGGATAGGCTGTGACATATCAGGCTCATAGCCGCACTTGTCACACTTTATCTTCTTGGGCTTTGCATCGGGGCGCTTGCCGCCGCACTCAGCGCAGAATTTGCCTGTGTTTACAGCGCCGCAGGAGCATGTCCAGCTTCCGCTTGCTGCGGGAACGGGCTTCGGCTTGCCGCACTCTGCGCAGAATTTGCCCTTATTGCCTGTCTTGCCGCAGTCGCAGGTCCAGCCGTCATTTGCGGGAGCAGCTGCCTGGGGAGCTGCGGGAGCTGCCGGCTGAGGAGCGGGCTGCTGCATCTGCTGCTGCTGGAGCATCTGCTGCTGCTGCATTTGCTGCTGCTGCTGCATCTGCATCTGCTGCATATTATTATTTGAAGCAGCGTTCATAAAGCCGCCTGCATAGTTCATGCCCATACCCATACCGATAAAGCCGTTCATTGCGCCGCCCGGATTTGAGCCTGCATCTCTGAGACCCTCGGAGATATTCTTCTGCATCATTGTTTCTCTCATGCCGGCATTGTTGAACATAGCGACCTTGTTTCTCTCCTTGAGAAGCTCCTTGGTCTCCTCATCATAGGAAACAGTAACGCCCACCTCGCTGAGTGTGATACCTCTCTTTTTGCTCCATGTATCAGCAAGAGCAACCTTAAGAGCCTCTACCAGCTTGGAGTTATACATACCGACCTGAGAAATTCTTACGCCCTGAGCAGAAAGGGTAGTAAGAGCCTCCTGCAGAGCCATAAGGAATTCGCTGTCCCATCTCTGGTTAGCGAGGTATTCCATATCTACGGGACGCATATTTGTAACGTCAGATGTAGGAATGATGGTCTTATAGAATGTAAGGGGATCGTTGATCTCCAGCGAGAACTTACCGAATGCGCGGATATTTACATCTATATCATAGTTAGCGTCATAGTAGTTGATAGGTGTCTTTGTACCGAATTTGATACCCTCGAGAGGCTTGAGGTTGATATAAACAACTCTCTGAGCAGTGGGGGTAACGCCCGAGAACTTGAAACGGTTGAAGGTCTCCTTGAGGGAGTCACCGAACTGACCGTTGAAAAGTGAAGGCTGAGAGGAATTCTTTACCTCGAAATATCCTGGCTCAGCTGTATAGTCGATGATAGCGCCGCCGTCGATGAGGAGCATCATCTGATTATCATAAACGTGAATGATAGAGCCGTTGGAAATATTATTTGCCGTACCCTTTGTGTTGGTGTTTCTCTTATCATTTCTTGCCTTGCTGATACCGGGACACATTACCGTAGTAGAGTCCATATCGCTCGGTTCAATGACTTCCAGCCAGGAATCCGCGAGTGCGCCGCCGACTGTGTTGATCGCTGCCTTAATAATACCCATTGATTAAGCATCTCCTTTTGTCAGAATAGTTTTTGAGTCATTCTGTTTTTTTCTTTTATATCCGTAAATGTCCATCCAAAGACATCCTCGGTCAGATTGTTAACGCCTGTTCCGCAGTAATGACATACTGTCACATCAGAGGAACGGAGCGGAGCGCCGCAGTTGGGACAGTTAAGCCCGATTACATCCACAGCGCCTGATTGTCTTGCCAGCTCGCTGTTGAGGATCCTTGCATACGAAGTGACATACACCGTTTCCTCAGCAGCCTCCTTACTGCCGCTGACTACTTTACCGCTGCTGTTTTCCGAATAGGTTATATAACCCACAGCAGACTGGAAGCGTATGATGACCATACCCTTCTCCTTAACATATTCGCTGATAACAGTTTTATGTACAACTATATTATCATAATATACCCTCAGTCCCTGGGAGCTTACGTCCCTTATGATCTCATCAGCCCTGTCCACAAGGCTGGGAGCGATAGCAAGCTTCTGGAGGGAAGAGGTATCCTGATCCTCGATACTGTCGAGAAATGCCTTGATAAAGGTCTCCACCTGAGGGATCACCGGAGCGAGCTGAAAATCCGGGAAATCCTCCTGGATCTTCGGAATATATATCCTGTCCATACCATTAAGAGAAGCGGGGTTTTTTCCCACCTGACCGGTAGAATTGACATCTGTAAGAATACCTCTCACATTCAGTCCCCATTCCTTCTGGTATTTTCTTATCTTAGCCCTTATCACAAGGATTATTATTATCACAGCCACAACGCCCAGAAAAAAGAGCGCCGCAGTTACAAGACCGACAATTGCACCGGCATCCATGAGCAACACCTCGTTATTGTCCTATAGTGTCATTTACACGCACAATCATATTATACAATAAACCGACATTTTTTTCAAGAGTTATATTTAAAGTTTATAGTTATTAGTTTATAGTTTATAGTTTATAGTGATTAGTGGTTAGTTAAAATTTGGAATTTGGAAAGTGGAAAGTGGAATTTGGAATTGAATCAGAAATCAGGAATGAGGAATCAGGAATTGTGATTCCAAGCCTTCCCTGGTAAGGGGAGGAGTAAAGAGGAAGTCTGCTAAGCTGATAGCATTGCCCTTTCAGGGTAAAGCAAGCTTCTGTATAATTCCACTTTCCAAATTCCAAATTCTGATAACTAAAAACTATTCCCCCCATATAACTCAAAAAGCTTTTTTCTTCTTTCATCAAGCCTTTTCAGGGCTGCGGGATCCATTTCGGACATTTTCTTTTCTATATATTCACGCCTTGTCTGTATTACCTGCTGGATCCTTTCAAGCCTTTCCGGGTCTGTTTTCAGCTCGTTTTCCAGCTTTTGCTCTATTCTGTCAAGTATCTCGTCCTCGTCAAACATATTGACCCTGCCCCAGAGGGTATGCTTTTCGGCTGCTTCAAGCTCCTTCAGCGTGACCTTTTCGTCAAAAAGCCGCTCGATAAGCTCATCGGTGATCCTTTCTCTGTATACCGGCGCCTTATCTCCGAATACCCATTCAAGCTCCGGCTGATAGCCCTTTGCAGTGCGGCTGATATGAGAAGGTCTTGCTTTGCTGCGCATGGACAGGCTTTTCTTTCGTCCGGCGCTTCCGCTTGCCGGCTCAAGAACGGCATTTTCGGGGTCTTCACATTCATAGGGGTACTGTATTCCGGCATCTCTCAGGGCGAGGGCTGCGGTCATGCGCACGGCGCCGCTTTCGAGAAGCTTATCTGTGCCGTAGGAGCGCAGCTGATCGTTTACCTCGGCAATATGCTCTGTTATGTAAAAATGTATATCCCGCTCCTTCAGCTCCTCGTACATATCAAGGAGTCTGTTTGCTGAGGTCAGGTCAATGCTTCCGCAGGCGGCTGCGTTGATGATAACTACCTTTGTGCTGTCGTTTATGGCAGCTTCGATATCGCTTTGCAGCGTGTCGATATTTGCAAAGAAAAGATTTCCGCCGAAACGATAGATTATAGTGTTCTTTATGGGGCGGGCTTCACGGTTTCTTCCAAGAGCATAGAAGCTGTTTTTCTTTCCCTCGATAACGCCTAAAAATGCTCTCGGGGGTGTGACGGTGCGTATCATTACGGAAACGAAGGACAGCACTATGCCGATCATAACGCCGTAGACCGTACCGAAGATCAGCACCGCAAGAAATGC
>ONNU01000318.1 GCA_900319255.1 uncultured Eubacteriales bacterium | reverse complement strand
TCGAGGGTTCAAGTCCCTTTTCCAGCTCTCAAAAAACATAGAAAACAAGCGGCTTTCAGAATTCTGAGGGTCGCTTGTTTTTTGTGAATATGTGAGTTTTGGGACAGTTTGGAGACACTTTCAGAAAAATTGATGTTTATCTTCAATTCAGCGTGAAGATCAGAGGAACGATATCCCGATATTAATTCTATACCAGATAACACAACAGCGGCAAACTCTCAGGATCATCCGAAGGGCTTGCCGCTGTCACTGTTTTTAATTATTCATCATCAAGCATAGCATCAAAGTGTCATTTGTAGCGCTTCGGTATCTGGATGTGGCACAGATAGCCGAACTCGGAAATAAACTCTGATATTGTGCTGATACCGTCACGGTAAAACTGCTTTTTTCTCTTATCACTGTCGGGTATGTCCTTGTAATCTGACTGGCAGATAATAGTCCAGTCAGCGCCGTTTCTGTCAAATATGCTGCGATAATACATGTCGGTATCCGTAGTATGCCTGATAAAGCCGCTGCGCGTTTTCTGCCGGCTCTTCCCGATTATCCGAAATATACCGTCTCTTCGTCAGGCTTCTTTGCAGGCTTTACCTCTGTGACGTAGAGCATGGGTCCTACCTCGCCGTTGAACATCTTGTCCTTTACGGCTCTTACCTGCGCTGTTATCATATACCAGCCCTTGTTCTTTATCGAATCCGTGCCCTTCCAGTTGCACATGAAGCCTACATACTGTATGTCCTCCGCACAGCAGGTCATGGCAAAGCGTCCCCCTACAAACGTGCCCTTCGGCAGTCTCAGGCTCCTTGCTGTCAGTCCCTTGAAGCGGATGGTCTTGCCGTCATAGTTCTTCGGGTTCTCCATCGCATCCATGTACAGCAGCCCGAAATCGTCATCCTTTACCTCAACGATCGGCGCTTCCATATCATAGGGCAGCGGATCGACTATATCATCATTCTCCATCGTGCCGTCCTCGTATTCATATACTATCGCCGTGCGGCGGCTTACCTGTCTTACAAGAGCATGAAGCGGCATTTTGTCAACGTCATTTTTGCAGCGGTTGAAAAAAACTACCTCCGAATTGTTCAGCTTGTCATATACCAGCTGACGCATATTGCTATTATAGGATAATATGGAATTTGCATCGGCAAACATCATTATCTGATATATCTGCCAGTTCTTCGGCAGGACTAATGCAAGCTCCTGTATCGTCCACATTCCGTTGTACTCTATCATTACACGCTCTGCGCCGCTGTTTTTCAGGCTGTCGGTAAGAAATTTCTGCGTCAGGCTTTCCTTGCCGTCTGCTATCACTACCGTGACATTCTCGCCGCCCTTGTATTTCGACGTGTCAAGCTCCTCGTCCCCGTCCTCAAATAATATGCACAGGGTCTTGTCTCCGCTTTGAAACCGCTCGTCACAGAGGGTGTCATGTATGAATTTTGTCTTGCCTCCGTCAAGAAAGCCTAAAAACAGATATACCGGGATGTCTGCCATAATTATTCACCTCAGCCCTGCTTCACCTGCCTGCGGTCAGGGCTTCTTCCTTTCTTTACATTCTCATTCAGCCGCAGCCTGCCCTCATACTCCGAAAAGCTTCTTCAGCTCATCCTCTTTCAGACCTGAGCCGATAACACAGATCCTGCCTGTATAATCAGCTGCGCCGTTTCTTACGTCTATCTCTTCCGGGACAAAATCATAATGTATCCACTGACCGTCCCTGCCTGCAACAATACCCTTTGCGCGCAGGATCGTACCGTATTTTTTACTGTCGGCAAACTGCTCCAGTATCGTCTTTATCTCCTCAAGATCATATTTCTTCGCAGTTTCTACTCCCCAGCTTGTGAATACCTCATCCGCATGATGGTGGTGATGATGGTGATGGCCATGGTCGTGCTCATGCTCATGCTCGTGATCGTGGTCGTGGTCATGCTCATGGTCGTGATCGTGGCAATGGCATTCCTCTCCGTCCTCGTGGTGATGGTGATGCTCATGCTCGTGTTCATGCTCGTGGTCATGGTCGTGATCGTGGCAGTGGCATTCCTCGCCGTCCTCATGGTGATGGTGGTGATGCTCCTCCTTCACGTCATCAACCGTAAGGAGAGCCTTCCCGTCAGCTGCTGAAAGTATCTGTTTACCTGTAAGCTCATCCCAGGGGGTTGTTACGACAGAAGCCTTGGTATTATGCTCTCTGATAAGCTCAAGAGCCTTCTGGAGCTTTTCGTCAGAAACATTCTGAGTACGGCTGAGGATGATAGTGCTTGCAAATTCGATCTGATTATTGTAGAATTCGCCGAAGTTTTTCATATAGCTTTTGACCTTTGAAGCATCGGCAACGGTAATAAAGCTGTTCAGCACGACCTCATCGCTTGCAACGGTCTTTACAGCGCTGATGACATCAGAAAGCTTGCCGACGCCTGAGGGCTCGATAAGTATCCTGTCGGGGTGGTACTGCTCAAGCACCTGACCGAGAGCCTGTCTGAAATCGCCCACCAGCGAGCAGCAGATACAGCCTGAATTCATCTCATTGATCTGTATTCCGGCCTCCTTGAGAAAGCCGCCGTCAATACCGATCTCGCCGAATTCATTTTCGATAAGCACGATCTGCTCATTTTCATAGCCCTCCTTAATGAGCTTTTTTATGAGCGTAGTCTTACCTGCGCCGAGAAAACCCGAAAAAATATCAATTCTTGTCATTATCTTTCTCTCCTTTTTGTTTTTCCGGCAGCGTCCCCGCCGCCTTATTTTTTCACAGCACCGCCTCTTCCCGGCAGTTTTCTATGATTCCACCCCTTATTATACACCTACGCCGTCAAAAATACAAGTTGGTTATTAGATTATAGTTTGTAGTGATTAGTTTGAATCTGGAATTTGTAAAGTGGAAAGTGGAATTGATATCAATTAGGAGTGAGGAATTCCAAATTCAATAAAAAAGGCTTCTCCCGCCCAAGCCTGAGAAAGTGCAGGCTTGAGCGGGAGAGAAGCTTAATATCAGTTCACCCAGTCGTCAGCTGAGGTGTATTTCAGGTCATAGAGCTTGAAGCCAAGCTTGAAGAGAAGATTGGATTCATGGTACTTCTGATAATTGCTGGGGGATTTCATTACAACGGCGATAAATTCGTGATCCTGCATCTTTGCGGAGGATACTACGCACGTCCAGGCTTCATCTGTAAAGCCTGTTTTCATGCCTGTTGCGTATTTTGAATACTGTCCCCCCTCGCTGTCCAGCAGTTGATTGGAATTATACCATGTCACCTCAGTGGGGGTATATTCCTCTTCCTCAGATTCCTCCTCGCTTTCTATACGGCTGCCGTTTTCGTCGATATTATCATCTGTATCAAGGGCGCTTGCATCATCGTCGTCGTCGGATGATTCCTCCTTATCAGGCGGGAGAAGCTCCCAGGTAGCCTCGTGCTTTTTGCAGGAATTTGCAACAATGGGGGTTTTCAGCGCATATGCGGCGATCTTTGTCATATCCTCAGCTGTCACATAATGGTCGTCATCATGGAACCCGTCAGGCGCTGTGAAATGCGTACCCTTGCAGCCCATTTCCTTTGCGGCGTTATTCATCAGCTCTGCAAAAATTCGGATACATTCCTCATTTGCAAGGGAATGATCCTGCTTATAGACCTTAGCTGTTTCCACTGCGATTGAATAGGCAGCGTCATTGCCGGAGGGAAGCAGAAGCGCATCGAGCATCATCTCATAGGTCAGCCTCATTCCGGGTCGTAAGCCTGCGACGCTTGAATCATAGCCGATAAGATATACCTCGCGTCCGACAGTGATAATGTCATCCTTTTTCAGATATTTCGATGATACTACGGCTGTCATAAGCTTAGTGGTACTTGCGGGATAGCATTTCTTTGATGCATCCTTTTCATATATTATCTGGTCAGCCGTTACGTCATACAGCACAACATGACGGGACTGTATCTCGTTTTCAAGGCTGTTTCTGACAGATGCAGAGAAGCGGTCTGTCTTCTTTGTGAATTTGGCATCACTTTTGAAATTGATCTCTTCCTTTGATTCCTCCTGCACCTTTGAGGGCTGAACAGAAGGCTCGCTTTTTTCCTGAGTCGATATTTCAGGAGCGGCTGAGGATTCCTCTGCGGGTTCGGCTGCGATAAGTCCGAAGCCGTTTGTGATCCACGCAGCAACAGCCACCGCGCCGCAAAGCAGCAGCATTATTATTCCCACAACAAGAAACGTAACTGCTCTGCTTCTTTTTTTCTTTTCCTTTGCAGCCTTTTTTCTTTTGACTGCCTCGCCCCGTCTGTCGTTCATATCAGACAGCGAGCCTACCGGGAATGTAGTTCTCACGGTATTATTCTCATCAGAGGGATCGCTGTGACTTGAAATGTCGATATCCTCCTGACCGATGACCGATACCCGCGCTGAGCTTTCAGCATTATCAGTATCATCATCATTTCTATTCTCCATGCTGCTATGGGAATAAATATCCACATATTCGTTATTATCGTCCATCAAAAAAACCCTTTCCAAACAAATTCATTCCCTCCTATTATCCTCCATTTTTCCCTTCTTGTCAACTGTTTGTTAGTGGCCGGCGTGCCGCCGGTGTCAAAATCGCGGGACAGGTCTGACAATGCTTTACTTTCGTCCCCGCGTGTTATAGTTGGATGGGATGGGGAAACAAAAAATTCCCAAAGCCAGCTCATTATCAAAGTCCCAGAAATATTTTACAC
>ONNU01000109.1 GCA_900319255.1 uncultured Eubacteriales bacterium | reverse complement strand
TTTTTTTGCCTTGATATCATACATTTTTCCATCAGCCTCAGAGAACATTTTTCTGATTATTATTTTGTCCTGCTCTTCCAGATCCTTGCGCCGACAATAAGCTTTTCGGTGCCGTTTTCAATGACAGGGACTATTTTCAGAAGTATCTGCTCCACTCTGCCGTTCATCATAATACGATACTGCAGCTGGAAAAGCCCGTTTTCCTCGATATCGGAAAGTATGCTTTCCTTTGTCACACGGCTCATATAATAGGGCAGATCCTCGTGATAGACGATCTTTTCGCCGTTGACGACAGCGTCACGGAAGAAATCATCTCCGGTTTTTGCAAAGCCGAAATGATTATATTCGCTGGATGCATTGAATTCAAAATAGCTGTTATTCGACGGATCAACGGTATACAGACCAAGATAACCTCCGGAAAGCGCCATAATTCTTGCATAGGCGATCTCTTCTCTCTGGATCAGGTCATTGATCTCCTTCTTTTTCATCTGGGAATCAATTATGCTGACGCCAAGTATAATGTGCTTTTTATCCTGTGGCATTCTGGTTATCTTCATATGCGCATAGACCGGCTCGCCGGTATCTATAAGGCGGTATGTAGCTGTGAACACGCCGTTTTCATCAAGCTCATGCTCAATATTTTCCTTTGTAAAGTTAATGAGGAAGGGTACTCTGTCCTCCTCGTATATCCTTGTCATGGTATCACGTCTTGATATCTCAAAGAAATGCTCTCCGTGTCTTTCCACCGCAAGCTTTTCCTCACCGATCGGGGAGCTGTATTCGATGAAATGACCGGTTTCCATATCGACATAATAAATATTATAATAGTCAGCCGCAAGCGCTCTTGCTATTGTGGCATAGTTTGCGCCGTCCTTTGCCTCGGTAACTGAAAGTATAGCAACAGCCACCGCTGTTTTTCCCATCACCGGATCAGTTGAGATCCTTCTTGCAAAGGAATGTACAGTCGAGCCGTCCTCCATGATCTCATCATATACCAGACGATTACCGGTAGCGCAGCATTGTCTGATAAAATTGCCGAAGCTGATGCAGACCGGAGATTTCATTGTCGAGCAGTCAATTTTCATATCTGTCAGATCAGCGCCGAAAAATCTCTTTCCGAATTCCTTGAAGGACGGATTTCCTCTCACAAGGCGGATATTATCACCTTCCATCTCAAATATGCCCATAGGCAGTGTATTGAAGAAATTATGGAAATCCCTGTCATCCTCGCCGTTATTCGCAATTGCCGAAAGATCATATATATTGATTCTGCCCATTGCCTCATAATATTCTGAGCTTGCGGGATCTTCGTAGCCGATCTGTATTTTCTTTTCGTATTTTTCAAGGATCTTTTCAAGCGGGATAGGTCTTTCAAAATAAAAGCCCTGGAGCTTTGAACAGCCTATTTCTTGCAGGAATTTCACCTGTCCGGCTGTTTCAACGCCCTCGCAGACCGTATCAACGCCCAGAGATGTCGCCATTCTCATAAGCTCAGTCAGTACGATCTTACGCTTTTCTTCCGCCTCAAACTTCCTCATGAAGATCATATCAAACTTTATAAGATCAAACTGTATGCTTGAAAGAACGTCCAGCGAGGAATATCCGCTCCCGAAGTCATCCATCCACACCGGGAAGCCCAGCTGACGGAAACGGTCTATCTGCTCCTTCATAAAATCGAAATTACTTCCGATAGCGCTTTCTGTTATTTCAATGGTTATCATATTCCTGCCTATTCCGGCAGCGTCAACACGTCTGCGCACCTCTTCTACGATATCGCAGGCGTCAAAATCCGATCTTGAGAAATTGACGGAATGGGGCACGCTTTTGAAGCCCATTGACTGCTGGTACTTCATCTTTTCGATAACCTGATCCACCATATAGATATCCAGCTTATATATAAGCCCCGATTCCTCAAGGAAGGGTATGAAGAAGCCCGGGGAAAGGAAGCCTCTTTCCGGATCGATCCATCTTGCAAGCGCCTCTTCCTCACAGACACGTCCGTTGACTGCTCTTACAATGGGCTGGAAATAAACCTTTATCCATCTTTCCTCGATAGCCCTGTCAAGATTTGTAAGCACATACTGACGGCGCTCAGCGTCATCACGAAGCTCCTTATCATAGTAATTATATCCTGATTCAAAGGTATTCCTCAGACCGTCACAGGCAAATTTCGCTCTGTCACAGGCTATGCTTACCGGCACTTCCTCAAGGCTCATGGGATAGATACCGACTCTCACGGGCAGGAAATCACCGTGATTCAGCTTGCTGCACCTGTCAAACAAGCCCTCAAGCACATCCTTCAGTCCCTCTTCCTTTGTATAGACAGCAAAATGATCTCCGCTGATATGACAGCAGTTTTCATTATTGAAGGTTTCCACCAGGGCTCTTGAGAAGGTCTGCAAAAGCTTATCACCCTCCGCAAAGCCGTATTTCGCATTATAGAATTTCATTCCGCTCAGGTCAATGAAAAGCATAGCGGGACTGTTTCCGCCTCTGATGATAGCGTCCTTGCCTATCTCAGCAAGATCGAAGAAATAGGTCATACTGGGAAGACCGGTGAGATAATTGAACTGACTCGCCTTCATGAAATTATCCTCACGGAGAGTCTGATTGAACTTGCGGTTGAATTCTGATTCCTTCTGATCGGTTTTTTCGGAATATTCGCCCTCATCTGTATACCAGACCTGCGCAAGACGGATGCCCGAATCGGAATAAACATGCTTTCCTGAGGCATGGACTATATGGTAATCCTCATCGCTGTTTATTCTCTTTGTGCGGTACACCACATCATAGGGTCGATCCTCTGTCGCAAAGCGGTAGGCTGCATCAGCGATCTTGGCGGTATCGTCGGGATGGGTCATTTTATACATATCATGATCCATATCATAATATGCCTGCTCACGGTCTTCATATCCGAAAAGGTCACAGAAACCGTCAGACAATATAAGTGTAACCACCGTTTTATTAACAAACTGGTAAATTGCGAAAGGCTGCTTCAGGCTTTCCAATATAGACTTTTCCTGATCTGAAAAATGGTATTTTTCCATGTTTTCACCTTCATTCCTATCATATCGTTTTCCAAATCTTCATAGAAATATATATACACATTGCTCCGAAAAAGGGTATAGCTGAATTAAGAAATAAATTGCTGAGTAAAACGGGTCTGAAAAGCTAATGCATTCTATTCATTTTCACAACATTCCAGATTAACAAATTGAATAATGCCCATATATATACTATTTTACTAAATTTTATTACTATTTTCAACAGTAAAATGGTAATATGTTGGAAAGAATATTACACAAAAGATACAATTTCATCCATAGATGCAATAAATTGTCATTATTTGCTATAAAATGCCGTGCTTTTCACAAAAAGAGAGATCATTTCTGCACGCTATGGCATATTAAGCTAATACTGGGCATTAATACATGAAAAATTGTCGATAATTGTACAAAAGTGCAGTTTCAACCCCGATAATAATACGATTTAATTGATTTTTTTCGATTTTAATGTTAAAATACGTACGTATATATTAATATAGTGTGATATTCTAATTTAAACATATACTGATTATCATTAATGAAACGGAGGCGTTACCCTTGATGTCCAAGAGAAAAGGAAACCGGGGAATATCCTTACGCGTTTTTTTCTGCTGGCTTGTCGTTATCGCCGTTATTGTACTGGGACTTACGATACTGTCTATCGTGATACTGACTAAAAATTTTGAAGCCCTGTCCGATGCTACAAAGGAGCAGATCGAGCTTGACGGTGCTGCCCACGAGCTGATGGATGCATCAGATTATCTTACAGAAAATGTCCAGCGCTTCACCATCGAAGGCGACAGGACTTTCCTTGACAATTATTTTAAAGAAGCAAATGTCACAAAGCGCCGTGAGGATGCTGTCAGCAAGATGTCAGAAAACCCCAACAGCGCAGACGCTCTCAGACAGCTTCAGGATGCAAAGAAAGCATCTGTTGATCTCATGCAGCGGGAATATTATTCAATGCTGCTGGTCATCAAAGCAAAGGGCTACACCGGTTATCCCGAGGAAATTGATACTGTAAAGCTCAGCCCGGAGGATGAAAAGCTTTCCCCTGAAGATAAAATGCATCTTGCAACAAAAATGGTGCTTGATGATGAATACTATTCCCAGAAGGAGAAAATCCATCTGAAAATGGAGCAAAGCCTTGCGCTTCTTGAGGAGCTGACCATGCAGCAGGAAAGGGATGCATTCCAGCATGTGCATAACAATGTCATAAATGTTTTCCTGATGAGCATACTCCAGACAGCGTGTATCATCATACTTGTTGTAATGACTTCAAATCTTGGCGTAAAGCCCATACTCAAGGCGGTGGAGAAGATCAGGACGGACAATCCCATCCCCGAGATCGGAGCCAACGAATTCCGTTATCTTGCCCACACCTATAATAAGATGTACACCATCTATAAGGGCAGCCTTGAGCGTCTGAATTTCAAAGCCTCACATGACGAGCTGACGGGAGCGTACAACCGTTCAGGCTATGAGCTTCTGCTCACCAGCGTTGATCTTTCCACCACGCATATGATACTTTTTGATCTGGACAATTTCAAGGGCATCAACGACAATTACGGACATGAGACCGGCGACAAGATACTCATAAAGCTTGTCCGCACATTACAGCATAATTTCCGCAATGACGACTATATCTGCCGTATCGGAGGAGATGAATTCGTAGTTTTCATGGTTCATTCCAGCGATATGCAGAAGTCGCTGATCTCATCAAAGATCACACATATCAACGAAGAGCTGTCTGATATCAATGACGGTCTTCCCCCCATATCGGTAAGCGTAGGTATTGTACACGGTACAAAGGTAAGCGGTACTGAAATGATGTTTGAAAAAGCCGATGAGGCAATGTACAAATCAAAGCAGAACGGCAAAAGCACCTGTACATTCTATTCGGAGTAAAAGTTTATCGTCAGATGATTTCCCCCGCAGTCCCGGCAATATCCCGGCTGCGGGTTTTTTTCGGTTATCTTATGAGGTGTATCCATGAAACCGGAATCTCTGCCGCGGGCGGATAAAAAGAATCCGCTGTTCTGCTTTTTTGCCCTGAGCCATGCTTCATTAGTATTTCTGCTTTGGTCAGTCAAAAGGTGGAAACCACAAGGGGTGTCCCCCTTGAGTTTTCCCCCTTTTGCAATCCCCTTTCCTTAA
>ONNU01000039.1 GCA_900319255.1 uncultured Eubacteriales bacterium | reverse complement strand
CTTACCGATACAGCCGTCTACGATAACGCCAGGCTCAACCTCAACGCCTGTTGCGAATATCTTCGTGATATAGCCAAAGCCAAAGGTTGCCATAAAGTAGAAATATGCAACCTCAGCAGCCAGGAAACAGAGACCCTTTCCTATCTGACCATGGATCATACTGCCCGCACCCATGATCACATATGAAAGCTTTGTTCCTATATCGCCTTTTGCAAATCTGCTGCCGTAGCCTTTAAAGCCTCTGCCTATAGTTCCGAAAATCTTCTTGAAGAGATTACCGACCGCAACAAAAAATCCTACTATTGCTCCGGGTATTCCTGTAAAGAAGCTTTTGATCTTATAGGCGATTTTCTGACCTCTGGTCATCTGGACGTAGTCAAGAAAATCCATTCATATACAACTCCTTTGCATTGGTTTTATTGAAACTCTGAATATCTATGCCAGCCGGGATCATGGAATACGATCCTGCTCCCGCCGGTCTGTTCAGGTTTCTCAGGGGATTTACTGATATGAGCAGCCCGGGTCAATGACACAGGCTGCTCATACAGCTCATTCATCAATTGATCTGATTAGTTGTCGATCTGCTCCTGGATGTTAGCAAGACTCTTCTTCAGCTCGTCGTCAGAAACCTGACCCTTCTTGTTGTAGATCTCACTGCCCATGCCGGGGATACCCTTTACAGCCCAGTACTTACCGCCAACGGATGAACCCTGACCATGTGCGAACGGAGTCTGATCCTCGATAGCCTTCTTAGCCGGATCTGCCTGAATCTTCTCGTCCTTGAGAGCCTCTGTAGAAGTCGGGATAAGACCTCTCTCGTTGTATCTCTTGATCTGTGATTCTGTGTTGCCGAGATAGTAAGCAAGAGCCTGTGATGTTACAGGATACTTTGTGAACTGATTAACACCGATAAGCTTATATCCGCCGAAGGACTCAAGCTGTACCTGCTTGTCGCCGATGAGAGCGGTGGGGAGCTTTGCAGCGCCTACATTCTCTTCACCGATAGCCTTCTTGATAGCAGGACCTTCCCATGTACCGATAACTGCTGCTGCGAGTGAGCCGTCTGTGAAGCCCTTCTCAACTGCAGTGTTGTCGCCTGAACCGCCGTCTACACCCTGGAAGCCGGCACCTGCGTTTTCGCAGATATGGCACATTGCCTTAGCAGCATTAAGACCCTCGTCAGTATTGAAGGTTGTTGTCTGCTTGCCGTTCTCATACTTGATCTCAACGCCTGCTGAGAAGAAGAATGCAGCGTTATACCATGCGTTGCCAAGGTTGAAGTATACGTTCTTGCCAGCGTCCTTAGCTGTCTTGATCATATCGTCAAGGCTTGCAACAGCGCTGTCATCCTTATATACTCTCTTATCATAGTAGAGGAAGTAACCGTTATCAGATGTCTTCGGGAAAGCATATGGTGTACCGTCGATAGTACATGCCTCAGCTGTTTCCTTTGTGTTGTTAGCAGCGATGTTCTTATTGAACAGGGGGCTTACCTGTGCGATAGCCTTAGCTTCAACAAGTGATGAAAGCTGGTCATCTGCGAAGTTGAATACATCAGCGCCGTCTTTCGGGGACTCGATGATCTTTCCGCCTGCGTCAGGCTCACCGATAGCGCCGCTTGCCTTGATCTTGAACTCATAGGAGCCGTCATCGCTCTTATATAGCTCCTTGAACTCTTCGATAAGTGTTTTCTCGAACTTGAGGTCAGCACTTGCGCACCATACTTTAAGCTCGATCTTGCCGCCGTTTGCAGCAGCCTCTTCCTTCATCTTAGCCTTGATGTTCTCAGTCATTTCCTTGCTGTAAACATCAACAGCGTCTCCGCCGCCGGCAGCCTCTGAACCGCCTTCGCTGCCGCCTTCGTCAGTAGAAGCAGCAGTAGACTCTGTACCGCCTGCGGGTGATGAGGATGTAGTATTTGTTGTCTGTGTGCAGCCTGCCAGAGCAGTTGCAGCCATCATTCCAGTAAGAATCATGGCAATTACTCTTTTGGTTTTAGTAACCATTGTAATGATCCCTCTTTCTGTTTAGATTTTTTATTCTGCACGTTTTATGTGCCTTCCGGTGACAAAATGCACAGATTTTTTCTCCTGAAAAGCGCATTTCTCCACCACTGTAATAATGATAACACACGGTTCGGCACTTTTCAATCCTCCATTGTCATTTTTATCCATATTCATAAATAGCAAATATATTTTTTGTTTGTTTTGATATTGATTTTTAAGCTTTTTGGGTATATTGTATATTATGTTGAAAATTAATTATGTATAATCAACACGAATCACTTATGCAAATTCACCAATGGAGGGATTTAAGGTCTATTTTGCACACGTTTACAAACTGTTAAATAATAAGCGAAAAACAATGTCTGAAGAAGTTACAGGCAGAAAATGTAAAGTTTTTTTGTCATTTTACACAAAGCAAAAAATGTAATGCTATTACTAATATTTCACCGCTTCTTTTGTGCAAATAAAGCAAAAATGAGTGGGTAGTGATTAGTGATTAATTTGAAATTTGGAATTGTTTTGAATCAGGAATTTGGAATTTGGAATTTGGAAAGTGGAATTGTTTTGAATCAGGAATCAGGAATTATGTTAATTATAAAATCTGGTTATGGTCATACCCTCACTATTTTAGCTTTATACTATAAACCAATCACTAACCACTATATACTATAAGCTGCCGCAGGTCGTTCGTGTGAAATATTTCCGGGAGTTTTCGTAGCAGACGGCTCGGGAAATTTTTAGTTCCCCATTACGATCCAACTATAACACGCGGAGGCGAAAGTAACGCTTTGTCAGACCTGTCCCCGCGAACACGGGTCCAGCGTCACGCTGGCGGCGGCACGCCGTTCGTGTAAAATAATTCTGGCAGTTTTTGTAGTAGCCGGCTCAGGGAATTTTTATTTCCCAATCCCATCCAAGTATAACACACGGGAACGAAAGTAAAGCTTTGTCAGACCTGTCCCCGCGATTTTGGGTGCAGCGTCGACGCTGCCGGCACGCCGGCGGCGGAGCTGGGGCGTCTTGAAAAGTTTAGCGGTCTATATTATAATAATAATTGAGAATGATGGGACAAAGGATTTACATACAATGTCTTTAACAGAATATTAAGTAATGAAAAGGAGGAAAAGAATTTGAAATATTGTAAATACTGCGGTTCCGAGATGAGTGACGATCATGTTTTCTGTACTCACTGCGGTTATTCCGAAAATAACAATAATGACAATTCCATTGATAATGATAACAACAACGCATATCCGCCTGCGCCGGCTCAGCCTGTGTACTCCCCTCCCCCGCAGCCGCATAGTACCTTTCCCACCGCTCAGCAGGGATTTATTCAGCCTTCCGATGTCATTCCCCGGAACCCCCCTGCGCCTCCCAAAAAGCGTTCAAAAGCCCTGCTTATAGTCCTGCTTGCGATATTATTCCTGCTTTTGTCGATCATAGCGGTTCTTATCATCAGCTATATCAATTACAGACAGGAGCTCGACTCACAGCAAGGCTCTCATCCCGAATCCTCAGCCGGAGCTTATACCCGCTCCGTTTCACAGCCTTCTTCCGAATCCTCCTACAGCACCTCCCGTGATGAAAGCAGTGAGGAGGACGCGGTTATCTATTTCAAAAAGCCTGACAGCTGGAGCAGCACCGTATATGCCTATGTATATGCAGATGACTCCCGTAACGCGCTGTGGCCGGGGGAGCTGATGATCTCTGAGGGCAACGGACTTTACCGCTATTATGTAAGCAGCTCGCTGATGGAGGACGATGATGCAAAGGTCGTATTCAGTGACGGCACGAATCAGTATCCCAGCAACGGAGGCTTTCTTGTCATAAACGGCAGATACTACAACGAATATTATACCGAAAATTCATCAGATGAATCCTCAGCTGATACATCCTACGCATCCAACGATCTTTATTCCATCGTACAGACACAGATCGAAGCGATACACAAGGAAACACCAGACAGCTATTACAGTATTTGCCTGCTTAAAAATGCCCCTGAGCTTACCCTGTACCTTACGCTGCTTTCCGAAAACGAGGACGGCGATGTTATTTTACAGTTCTACTCCATCACTACCTCCGGCAGCACCTATTATTACACTCTGAATATCGGTGAAGCTGATCTGTATCTGGATGATGATGATTGTCTCGGATATTATCTTGAAAACGATAACAACTATGTTTACGCTCCGTTTATTTATTCGGAAAAAGGTATCGTCACCGACAAGGAGATAACAAACGGTCTGATAAATGCGTCAAATCCGGCTCCCGGTCTTCCCGGAGACCCGCTTGTTATTTTCCGGACGGATGATCTGAGCTATGCAAGACAGCTTTTCCTTGGCGAGGAAATGTCCGCTGTGGGATGATGCCCCTATGCGCTTTGACAAAACATAACATAAACTGAACGACCCCGGCAGAGATATGAGGCTCCGCCGGGGTCATATTATTATAATCTGAACAGATGATACAGACATCTCCCTTGCATGTGGATAACGGGAATCCAATGTTCTGATATAATGCTCTGAACCATACTTCATCAGTATTTCTGCTTTGGCGGGTCAAAAGGTGGAAACCCCTTTCCTTATCCCCTGAGATAGCCAGGCTTTAGCAGCTAAGATTTAGTACATTGCTAATCTGAAAATGCACCATTTTGATGAATTTGATAATTCTGAATAATGTCAAAAAATACGCATGAATACAGTAACTAAATATATTGTTACCTTTGAGTTTCACGGGTTCAGGTATAATTATAACAGCTTTTTAACAAACGGGATAAGCTTGAGCAGGAATGTAAATATCATTGCCACAAGGAATATCACCAGGCAGAAGATAAGAGTAGCTATCATCTGATTCGGTATTACCTTTGACAGGGTATCCCACAGCTCCACCATCTGGGTATCCTTCATCAGCATGGGATGGAAAAGATAAATTCCGAAGGTACATCCTCCTGCGGTGCAGATAAACCAGCTGACGACCTTGTTTTTTACATCCGGTGTCAGGCGCTTTATCGTAATGAATACGGTAACGGCATTTATCATAGCAAACATTCTGTGGAACTGCTGGCTATGATCCTCATCGACCTTGCCGGTCTGCTTAATGCGGATATACGTAAGGATACAGGCAACCACCGTCAGCACAAGGTTTATCCCCCATGCCGCAGCGAGCCATCTTTTCTTCATAGCGCCGATATCCACCTTATGATACAGATAATATCCCAGTATCGGGAAAACGATATTATTGGTCTCCAGAAGATCAAGGGTATAATGCAGATGCTTTCCGCTGAAAAATGTATATTCAAACACAGGCTTCAGCACCATTATGGACAGGCAGAGGATAAACATATAGATGAATTCCTTATTGTTCAGCCCCTTGACGATCTTTCTCAGGAAGGGCAGGATAAGCAGGAATATCAGATAGCTGTACAAAAACCACAGGTGGAATTTTACATTTCCGCAGCAAAGTCTGACAAAGAAATCCAGTATATTCTCCACGCCCTTATATCTGATAGTACCGTTGGTCATATCAATAAGATAATAGACGGCGGATATCACCAGCAGCGACAGCGCGGTCTTTGATATTCTTTTCCTGAACAACGTCCCCAGATCCTCGTCCTTTCCCAGAAGCAGCGCTCCCGAGATCATAAAGTACAGCGGTACGGCAAATTTATCCAGCACCGACATTGCCATATATATCCAGAAAGCAGAGCTTCCCTGCTTACAGTCGGCAAAAAGGAAATATCCTTTCAGTCCCGTATGATTGAAAATGACAAAAAACATTGCAACCAGCCGCATTATCTCCAACGACAGATCTCTTTTCTTTTTCTCAGCTCCCATACACAGCCTCCCTTTTTCATTTTTACAAAACTACACCTATGATTATATACCAATTCCCAAAATTTATCAACCCACCGGCGCCGGCGTGCCGGCAGCGTCGACGCTGCACCCAAAATCGCGGGGACAGGTCTGACAAAGTGTTGCTTTCGCTCTCGCGTGTTATACTTAGGTAGTAAGGGGAGAATGAAATTATTCTCAGCCAACTTCTATGAAAAGTCCCAGAAAT
>ONNU01000050.1 GCA_900319255.1 uncultured Eubacteriales bacterium | reverse complement strand
TTAAGAGGGGGGCGCAGCCCACCTCTTGTGGTTCTCCCCTTTTGTCCGCAGCGGCTATGCCGCTGCCCCGGAAGAAGTCAGCGGTCAGAAGAAATCATAATATAAAGAAAAACTGTAAATTCCAAAATCAGTTATTATTCAACTGCTCTTGCTACATGAATAAAGGAGATATAATAGCTATGAAGAATCAAAGTGCGTTACATCGTTTTTTCACAGCCTCTTGAGTTTTCCCCCTTTTGCAATTTCCTTTCCTTATCCCCTGTAGAAAGCCGGACTTTAGCAGTTAAGATTTAGTACATCGCTAATCTGAAAATGTATAAAACCACTCATGAATACAGTAGTTTTTATAGTTTTGCCGTTGAGCTTCACAGATTCAGGTCTTTGTCAAAATACATTTCGATCGGATATATCATTTTTATCTATTCCTTTGCTTTGTTTATTGATTTCTCCGTCACGGAAACGCCGCCATCCTCCCCGCAAAGAATACAGCTGCCGCCGTTATCACTATCGCCGCAAGTATCAGATAGGCTCTGGAAAGTGACCGCAGATTCTTGTTTATCCGCGGGTTCAGAGAAAATACTATCGCCGCAGCTATCCCGATAAGGGGCAGCATCAACAGCAGCTCGGCTGCAAATGCCTGTATCGTCCCCAATGGTCTTGCGTTCTCCTCATATACCGCTTCGGGCAGAAATGTTGGTGACGGCGCGTTCTCCCCCGCTTTTTCGATCAGCCTTTTTGTGCGTCTCGCTGCCTCCCTGTCAAGGCTTGCCGTATCGCTGCGGTCAAAGACCTTCTGAAAGGGCGGTCTTGCAAGCGCTTCAAGCTCTGCGGCTGTCTTTTCCCGGATATATAGCTCCTCCGCTATTTCATACAGCAGTCCCCTGCTTCTGTCGGCTGCATCCGGCGGCACAGCATCGGTCACGATCCCCTCTGCCGGAATTGCAGGACGGGGCTTCTCACTTTCCGCAGGACATTCAGCCTCCGCAGCTTGCTCCATCATCTCACAAAGAGGCCTTTCATCATTATTCTCCGGAAAAGCAATGCCTGTGTATTCAATATCCTCATCCTCAATTATCAGCGGCTTCGGCTGCTTTCTGGGTATCTTTTTTCTTCCCTTGATACGGATCCTTTCCGTTTTTGCTTCTTCACATACCAAAAATACATTCCTCCCGGCTGTATCTCCTCGGAAACGGACAAAAAAGAAAGGGGGCGTACTTTGACACCCCCATGATAACGCCGGCTCAGGTCTTTCCGGTTTTCTGTCACTGCGCTGCGGCATTGAGAAAGCCTGACATCCTGCTCACGGAATAAATTATCTTCATTAACCCAGCTTGTTCATAACCAGTCCGGTGATGAGCTTGGGATAGAAATAAGTGGATTTCTGCGGCATCTTCTCCCCTGCTGCGGCAACATCCCTGATCTCCTCCACACGGGTGGGATTGAGGATAAATGCGCACTGGGCGCTGCCGTTTCTTACGCTGTCAAGGGCATCCTCTGTCTTTTTGACATAGGTGAGATTGATCTGCTTTGCCATGTTCTCAGCGTCAATACCGAATATCCTCTCAAGCACAAGCGTATGAAGCACCGAAACGTCAAGTCCGCAGTAGCTCTCGCTCTTTCCCGGAAGAAGCTGCTTTACCACTTCCCCATCTCTCAGCACCATCAGCTTGTAGCTGTCTGCGCCGGTGTAAAAGGCAAAGGCTTTGTTTCCCTTTTCGTATTCGGCAGCAAGAGCGGCTTCTATGGTGGAAGTATCGCTGTGATCTGTAATGTCAAAATACTGAGCGCAGTCCTTCAGCAGCGCCTCTGAGTCAAAGCTTTCAAGATCACGGACTATGCGGTGTGTCGGAAGAACAAGAAGTCCCGGATGCTCCATATCAACAAGCATCATCATTACATAGTCCCGTCCCTCATCGGCAAGACCGTTTTCACGGCAGTAATTACGATAATTAAGAGCGGTTTCATAACGGTGGTGTCCGTCTGCGATATACAGTTTTTTATCTGCAAATTTTTTGCAAAGAATTTCATTTTCCTTTTCGTCTGTAACTGCCCAGAGTCTGTGGGTAACGCCCTCATTATCAGTAAGCTCTGACAGGGGCGCACCTGAGCTGAGCTGATCGAGCTGAGCTGTAACGCTATGGTCGGGGTCATTGAAAAGAGAATAGATCTGGCTGAAATTGCAGTCGGTAGCCTTCATCAGATTGAATCTGTCCTCTTTTGCCTTTGAAAGGGTTTCCTCATGGGGAAGCACGATGCCCTTTGAAAACTCCTCCAGCTTTACTCTTACGATGCAGCCCTTGAAGCTTCTTGTCACGCCTGCGACAGTAAATGTCTCCTCGTAGATATAGACGCTTTCCTTTTCATCCTGCTCCAGAACGCCCTCTGAAAGCATCTGCTCAAGGGTGCTGCCTGCCTGAGCGTAGGGATCATCACCCTTAGGAAGCTCGAGACGAATTATATTATTTTCATTTTCCTTTAAATATTCAAGTCTTTGCTGCTCGCTGATGATATCATAGGGCGGGCAAACGAGCTTTTCGATTTTTCCTGCTTTTTCACAATTGAAGCGTAAACCTCTGAAAGGTCTGATCTCTGCCATTTTGAACACTCCTTTTTTGTTATCCTGCCCTCCGGTACACCTCCGGAAAGCTTACAAATACTATTTTAAAGGTTATCTCTCATAAAGTCAACACTTCGCTCCCTATATTTTTTCGCAGAGACAGAAATGCTGCTGACACCCATGTAAAAAGCTGCATTTCCATAAAACAATTCTACCATCCCCTCCGCAAAAATTTTATCGCTTCGTGTAATATACATCCGTAAATTTGCAATTAAGCCGGCTATTATATCCATGCGTAATTTTTTATACATACCTGGTTCCGTGAAGGTGACATCTCCGTTGCGGGTAGTTAATGTATTCGGCAGTTTTGCTTTTATGCTCTGAGTCATGCTTCATTCGTATTTCTGCTTTGGTGAGTCAAAAAGGGCTGCGAAAAAAAGATGTAACGCACTTTGATTCTTCATAGCCATTATATCTCCTTGTTTCATTTAGCAAGGGCAGTTGAATAATAAATGATTTTGGAATTTACAGTT
>ONNU01000211.1 GCA_900319255.1 uncultured Eubacteriales bacterium | reverse complement strand
GGACAAATAATGAGGGGACCGCTGAGAAATGCAGTCGGGGCTACCTTTGCGCTTCTGGCTACCCAGATATTATCTCCGATCTGGTCATATTCTTCCTTGTCAAGGGTGGGTCCTACCGACATTATAAATTCTGATATTTTCGGCAGCGCCTCCCAGGGATAGGCCAGTCCGTCAAAAATCTTTGCTGCAAGGGTCTTTGAAAGATCAAGCAGCGATTCAATTCTGAGTTCATCTTTGCACATTTCTTTTTCCTCCGAATAAATAGTTTTTTCAGCCGGTCGTTTTTCTCCACCGCAATGTCAGAACCAGCCGAAGCTATGATATGAAAAAATAAAGTTTTCCTCTCAGATCATGAAATCGTCATCCCCAAGCTCTTTATAAAAAGCCCATTCGTCATTATCAAAATGCCCTGCAAGAAACTTTATGGTCTTGTCCTTCTTTTCAATGACATATTCAGAAAAGCTGTAGGGCTTGTTGGTATCGGGCTGCAGCACAATATCGCATTTGCCGTAGGATCTCCATTTTTCTGCAAAAACATTGATACCCTCAATGCAGAATCTCCTGCCGTCCGAATGTCCGAGATAAGTATATTTTTTCAAAATTAAGACTCCCTTCATACTCTGGCATTATTATACCATGCCTCTCAGTTCAAGATAGCTGATGATAAAATCAACGGTTTTGTCAACTCCTAATTTCCCGCTGTTGATGCACAGATCATAATTACCCGGATCGCCCCATTGTCCGTCCGAATAATAATTATAATAATTCTCTCTTGATTTATCCGTCCTGCTGATAACGCCCATAACCTTTTCTTCAGGGATACGGTAGACCTGCATTGCATAATCGACCCTGTCATCGATATCCGCATAAATGAACAGCTTCACACAATCCCTGCGCTCTCTCAATATATAATCGCTGCATCTCCCTACAATAACGCATGGATCAGCTGCGACCTTCTTTATAATATCATGCTGCACAAGGAAAAGCCGGTCATTCATCGGGATCTGGGGATCAATATGGAAGGTACTGTCAAAGGTTGCCGCTGCGCCCAGAGAAAGAGCGTAAAGCAGGCTGTTTGTAGCTTTTTCGTCAACGGACTTTACCACCTCCGGATCAAGGCCGCTTTCCTTTGCGGCAAGGGTGATAAGCTTCTTATCATAGAACGCTATCCCCAGCCTGTCAGCAAGCTTTTTACCGATCTTGCGTCCACCGCTTCCGAACTGTCGTGCTATCGTTATAACCATTACAATACCTCCTTTATCAGAACGAACCATGTTCGTGATCTTACATTACTGAATTTCCGCCGATCTGACACAAATCAGCACCCGGAAATATTTTACATCAACGCTTACTATAATATATTACCACATTTTTATATAAATTAAAACAGTTTTCAAAATAATTTAACAATTTAAGAATTAGTTTACAGTGGTTAGTTAAAATTTGGAATTTGGAATTGAATCAGGAATTAGGAGTTAGGAATTCTTTTCAATCCCAAATTAACAAAATACACTGTTGTAATTTTATTGTTGCAGTTTTGTTGTTGACATTATTATACAATCACTATATCATAAAAAGGGAGACCGCAGCGTTTTATGGCTGCGATCTGTAATAACAGTATGCTTTAGGAAGGTAACTGCATTGAAGATATATATATTCAAGAGAATACTGCTGCTGATGCTGGCAGTGATAGTATGCGCAGGGGTTTGCTCCTGCGCAAAAAAAGACGATTCGCCTGAAAAGCAGGTGATATATTATTCCATCCCCTATGAGCCTGAGACCCTTGATCCCCAGATCGCTGATGACAGCTGCGAAAGGCTTATCATTACAAATGTTTTCGAGGGGCTTGTACGGCTCGGTAAGGACGGCAGCATCGTTCCGGGGGCTGCTCAGAGCTGGGAGGTCAGCGCTGACGGGCTGAGCTATACCTTTGTACTGCGCAAGGGTCTGAAATGGAGCAACGGAAGCGAGCTTCCTGCCCGGGATTTTGTCTACGGCATCGAAAGAGCTATCTCTCCCGATACCAACTCCCCCATCGCCGATACCCTTTTCTGCATAAAGAACGCCCG
>ONNU01000108.1 GCA_900319255.1 uncultured Eubacteriales bacterium | reverse complement strand
CCTGATCTTGCAGTCGGCGCTCAGTCACACCATGAACGTCCGGACGGAAAAGGCTATCCCAAAGGACTGAAAGGCGATAAAATGCCTCGTGTAGCGCAGATCATAGCGGTTGCCGATGCATTTGACGCCATGTATTCAGATCGTCCGTACCGTAAGCGGATGCCGTTCAAAAAGGTGGTGTCCATCATACAGGAGGTCTCCGGCACACAGCTTACGCCGGATGTAGTAGAGGCATTCATGCGCCTTGTAGAAAAGGGAGAGCTGCATCCTTTTGATGAGGATGACAGCGCTGAATAGTTCTCGCAAAATAATTCCGGGCTTTTGCTGATGAATATGCCCGGGAAAATCTTATTCCCCTAAACCACCGGCTGATGCCTGCGGGCGCGATAGTTGTACGATCTGCCCCGGGATTATGACACCGCGGAAAAAATAATGCTGATATAGATTCAGCAAAAATATTCAGGATAAAAGAATCATATGAAAATAATACTTGACTTTTTGACAAACAATTACATTTTACTTGTAATGCTTGCCGGAATGTTTTTAATAACGCTTTTCGATGTATATCTTGACAGATCAATGATACACAAGCTGAGAACAGTGATTTTTTTCATACTGTTTCTTGTGATCTTCGACAATCTTGAAGAATATACCGGAAATCTGGATTATTTCACATGGTGGAGGATAGTGCTGTCGGTTTTGTGCTACAGTCTGCGGCCCACGATAATACTGATGCTGATTTTTATTGTAAGCCCGAAGATCAATAAGCTGATAGTCATACCAGCCTTATTGAATTTTCTGATAGTATCCAGCGCCTTTTTTACCGATATCGCATTTACGATCGAAAGGGACACAAATCACTTTACCAGAGGTATTCTCGGCTATACGCCGCATATAATAACGGTGATCTATATTCTGACGCTGTATTATATAACTATAAAGGTGCTTGCAGACAGACCTTCTGAGGAAGGCGCAGTATTGCTTTTTATAACGATGACTGCAACATTTTCGGCAGTTCTTACATTTTTCAATCACGATGAAGTCACTGATCTCACCTATGCGGTCTGCATTCTGCTGTATTATATGTATCTGTATGCTCAGTACACCAAGCGCGATCCGCTTACATCAGTATTCAACCGTCAGACCTTTCACAGCGACATGAACAGGCATCCGGAAACAATAACCGGGATAATCTCTATTGATATGAATGATCTGAAATGGCTGAACGATAATAAAGGACATCAGTCCGGCGATAAGGCGCTGATCGCTATTTCACAAAGCTTTACAAATGCGATCGGCAAAAGAGAACGTGTATACAGGATCGGCGGCGATGAATTTATCATTGCCTGCCGTAAAACCAGCGCAGATGAAATAGAAAAGCTGCTTGAAAAACTCAAGGCAGGAGTTGCTGAAACGGGTTATTCCTGCGCTTTCGGATCATCAGTAAATAAAAGCATAGATGAAATGCTGGAAGAATCCGATAAACTGATGTATGAGGATAAAGCGAGGATAAAAAAGGAGCTTGAAAATCAAGGGATAATACACAAACGATCATGAATCAGCAAAAAATATAAAAAACGATCGGAGCCTTTTTTTTCAGACTCCGATTTTTTGATTATCAGGAAATAATCACGAAACAAAATTTTCAATAAACATTGCAGGTACAGGTAATCAGCACATTACCGATTAACCCTCTGTACTTTTTGTTATCTCCTCAAGCTGCATAACTATCTCACTGAAATATCTCGGCGGAATACGGTCGAGGGTAATCGCCTTTTCATCGTCTGCTTCATCATAGACATAGCTTCCATGCTCAATAGTGCCGGGTTCATAGAAGCGGACATTTTCAATAAGCACCTGATCGTCCTCAACAGCGATATATGCTCCGCTGAAATGCAGCTCTGCGGCGCTGCCGGTAAAGGAAACCGAGCCGTCGGGATTGTTGATCCTTCCGGTCACATCCTCACGGTAGAACACATAGAACATTCCCGCATCCTGAGCCGAGCCTTTGCTCCAGCCGTATTTTATCATCCTTCCCATCAGCGAAAGCGCATTTATTGAACGTCCGTTGAAACGGTTGAGATCAAGCTTGCCGATCTCATCATCTTTGATGCGGTAAATGGGACGTTCAAGCTGAGGTATCTGCTGAGTGACCTCATAATCGCTGAGCTGCTCCTTCCATGCGTTCAGGGTTTCATCGTCAAGCTCTATCGGGTGTACAAGACCGATGACCGAGCCTTCCGGAAGCTCAAATTCATCCTCGTCCACCGTATTGAAGGTTCCGTCCTCCATATAGCGGAAGGTGGTGCATTCCTCATTGCTGTATGCCGCCCAGATCAGACTTTCAGCAAAGCAGCGCATTACCGGATTTCTGACAAACAGAGCCTCCCAGTTTTCCTTTGTCCAACGTCTGTCAGCCATGAGCGCCGTTTCAAGCCGGAGCTTCTGTATCGAAATGACATTTTTAAGCTGTTTTTTCAAAGCCTTGAACTGCGCATTCGATTCCTTAGCGACAGCCTCATCATCCTTTTTGCCGGGTGATGGAATGGTCTTGAGTTTTTTATTGTTTTCATCAAAGACTTCAAGCTCTAACGTCATGGAAAGACAGACCCTGAATTTCCTGCTTCCATAATCAAAAATGCGCTCCATGCAGTCATCGAAACCAAGATCGGGAACGATTCTGTCCCCAAGCTCATCGGCAGTGATGCCAAGCTCCTGAGCAGCGCTTTCCATAGCTTCTGCGGCAGCCTTTTTGACCTGCTTCTGTTTGAATTTGTGCGCAAGATTATCCACAGCCATCAAAGCCTGAGAGCTTCCGTTCAGAGCAATAGCCCTGACCGCCTCCGCAGCGATCGCGCCGCGCATATTTTCCGCCCATTCCCTGATACACTTCAGCGCATATTCCACCATACTGTCGCCGCCGTGAATGATCGCAAAATACATAGCCCATTTTGTTTTTGCCTCGGCACCTGCGCTGTACCACCGGGAGAAAACCTCCGCCGCGAACCTGTTAAGCTCATTTTCATCAAGCTCGGATGCAAGAAGAAAAGCGTTATTATTTCTACCCGGAACAGGCATTGTGCAGTAGCAAAGCAGAAGAGCCTGCATATATTTTTCCTCTGCCGTACCGCCGTTTTTATAGCTTACTCCGGGCATAGGCGCTTCATATACCCATGAAAGCTTTCTTGCCCTGCCTCCCTTGTGGATATCCTCAACAAAGGCAGCGGGAGAAAAGACTACATTTCCCTTTTCGTCAAGCGAAGCAGAAACAGAGGAGCTGAGCAGGGCTCTGATCTTATCGGCAAGTTTGACGCTTTTTTCTGTATCGGCTGCTTTTTCAAGAACCTCGCGGTATTTTCCCACGCCCCATAAGTTGATGATATCGACAGCCGTTTCACGCAGTGCCTGTTTTTTAGCAGACAGCAGAGCTATGATATCATTTTCATAATCCGGACAGGCTGCAAGGATATTAATAACTGTGCGGCGTACTTCCTTTGATGAATGACCGCAAAGAGCCAGAAGCCTGTCCTTGTTTTTATTGTCAGTGTTGGTTTTTCCAAGATATTCGGCATAACAGCAGCAGGTAAATGTCTGATGCTTCATACATTCTTTTTCATAATCGCTGTCGCATTTCTCGCTGTTTTCGGACATAACGGCGATAATTGCATCATTCAGAGTTTTCTTTTTGTTCTCCCAGTAGCTCATATAGGAATATAAGAACTCATAGGTTCTGATCCTGTCCTCAATGGGAACACCAGCCCTGATAGCTGCGCTGAATATCTGTTTTACCGCAATACCCATATCCTTTGCATACTGATCCAGACCAAGCAGATAGAATTTTATACAGCTGATGTTCTGTATCATTTTCAGCGCCACATATCTTCCATAAAAATCCTCGCAGAAGACCAGCTGCCCCAGCATTTTTCCCTCATGCTCCATTGACCCGTTCCACTGCTTGTGATTTTCTGCAAGCGTTGCGCGTACCTCTAAAAGCACACTTATATCCGCATCACCCCGCAGATAATCCATTACCTGTTTTCGTATCGAATTTTTTACATCCAGCACCTCACGGTGTATAGTCAGCTCTACCAGTTCATTCTGAGAACGCACAGCATATTTTTCCTTTGCTCCGGGAACCTCCTTTTCCAGTATTTCAGAAAGCTCGCTGAAATAATCGAAGAAATATCCCCATCTTGCGCCGGTTCCCACAGCTTCATTTGCTGTCATTACGGTAATGTATTCCTCTGTATATTTCCGTGCGACCATTTCAAGGAAATTCATTGAATTTTCAGAGTAGGTGGAATTCTTGCGGTAGATAAATGCATTTGAAGCGGCGGCGCTTCTGACTGCAAGCTTTATAAGGTTTTCCCCGGTCATATCATCTGATCCGTCAGCGATCTCTGCGAGGACTTCCATATTGCTTTCAAAATAATCCTGAGGAACAAACTGCAGGAAAGCGGGAAACAGCTTAGTATAATCGTGGCTTAGCCTTTGCCTGAGCATAGCTTTGATCTCAGCGCTGTTTTTCATACTCATAAACAGCATGATGACCACATTCTCAAGAACAGCAGTGTACTGCGCGTTCAGTTCCTTGTTTCTTGCCAGGATATAGGACTGCATTTCGTCGATCTCTTCTCTGGTAAATTCTTCGTCTTCGCAGTAGGCAAGCGCCAGAGAATATAATCTTGCCTTTGCAAAGCCGTCCTCACCAAAGCAGAAATACTTTCCTGCCCGATACATACATCTTCTGTTGTCCTTAATAATTCTGATAAGCGTATCATTGTACAATACTTTTTCAGAATTGATGCCATATGCAACAAGCGCTGCGATTTTGCCCGGTACGTCCTCCGGCGGGTATCTCAGTTCAAACGCCTTTTTTGCTCTTGCAAGCTCAGCATCGTTGTACATATATGAATATACACCGAACATAAACAGACGTCCGATTTTATTTCCGCCTATTGCATCAAGAAACAAAATAAATCTGTTTGTGGCATCTATAGATTTTTTATTCGGCAGGCGAAGCAGATCAGCATACAGCATACTGCTGTTTTTATGGGATGTATCGTAATTGATCCTGCGGTAATGAAGCTTATCAAGCAGCGAAAGGTCGATATCCTTTGAAAAATCAAAAAATTCCTGCGCTGCGCTTAGCTCCTCATCTGTAAGCCCGACTTCTTTCAGGGTCATGATTATT
Source organism: uncultured Eubacteriales bacterium (assembly GCA_900319255.1). Classification (GTDB taxonomy): domain Bacteria; phylum Bacillota; class Clostridia; order Oscillospirales; family Acutalibacteraceae; genus UBA1213. Next base: position 3,945 of record ONNU01000108.1, on the reverse strand, counting down.
TTTTTCTGCAGGTCGTTGTCCTGTCCTTTAGTCAGAAGATCCATTCTGTTTTTCCTCTCTTTCATACAGATTATTAATAGCGCATTTTATTTCGGTTTTTTTAGTACCGGTTTTTATATAGATATAGATTTTTTTCATTATCCGGATGATCTCAGAATTATCATTACTGTATGTATGCTTTTTTGCAGCGACAGCATCCGAAAGCTTTCTTAGCATTTCCGATAAAACAGCCAGCCCTGAACCCTCACATTCATCAGCGCAGTCTGTTATCTGTTCAATAAGATCAAAGGAATTGATGCCGCACTGTATCATATCGCAGAGCATACAGCTCAGTTCACGGAAAAGATCAGAAAAATACTGATATGAAGGGACTGCTTCATGCTTTCTGTTTTCATGCTGAGGTCTTGGCGCTTTGATATTATCAAAGACTGCGATAGGATAGATATTACATTCTCCGTTTTCGATATATGCGCTGCCGAAAATAACATATGACTTTTCGGGGTTTTCCAGCATATTTTTTCCCACAGCGGAAAGCTGCGAAAAGAATGCTCTTGTATTGTTATTATAGCGGGCTTTGATATTCAGGCGCTGACCGTAAAAGTCCTCAATGATAATAGTATGGGTCTGATTAATTTCGCTGAATACTGAGCTTATGCATTTTTCAGGCATCAGCATTACAAGAGTTTCGGAATTGTCGTTTTCCTTCTGATTTACGAAATTGTCATTTATCAGATCAGAAAAATCCGTGTATATCCTGTCATAAACAGCCTTCTGGTTCAACTCCGGTCTGCATATCTGGGAAGCCTTTGTATCAGCAGAGGAAGAAAGCTTTATTCCCGAAAGCTTGGGCAGCGTCAGACGCATTTCATAATTCAGCAGTACAGATGCAGTTCCGAAAAGTCCCCAAGGCGCGCTTGATATTTTACTGCGCCTGTTATTTTCATAGAATGTAGGTCTTACATCCGAATAGGTCAGAAACGGCGGCGCAGACTGACCTTTGGTGAGAAAATAATAAATATTGCCTTCATATCCCGCCGCCGAATCAAATCTTCTTTGTGAGACAGGGATAAGATATAATTCATCCGTGATCTGATAGGAGCTTTTGAATTCACCGGAAAGCTCCCTGAGCCTTGCGCTGTCATTTTCCTTTGATAAGGCTGTCATCAGCGCATAAGCGTCCATAATCGCTGAAAACAGGCTGTCAGTGCTGAAATCCGGGCGATGGGAGATATAGGCTTTCAGACGGTTGCCTACTTCCCGGAGAAGCTTTTCGCCTTCCGGTATCCCGGAGTTATGACAGACAAGCGCAGCTGATTCTGCCGCCTCCGCTGCATCCTCCGGCGTGCGCACAAGCCCGTCAGATAATATCCGTTCAAGCAGTTCAATACAATAAGCTGCGCCATGATGTATTTTCGGTACATCTGCGGCGGTGGTTTCTTCCACAGGAGCGAGGGCATCCAGACTGATTATCCTATGCTTTATCTTCCATGCGAGTATAGCTGCCGCCTTATGCTTGCACAGCTCATTGCTGTGACAGGTACAGGCAGAATAGCCGATAGGGGAGAGAAGCTTGACGGTCGTATTATCCTCCGCTATATCCACAGTTATAGTTGAAAGCTCCTCCATTGCGGGCAGGATACCGAGCCTTGCTTTTTCAAGAAATGTATTGTAATATTTCTTTTTCATCGCTTTGCAAAGCTTTTCTACAGGAAAATCAGTCAGCTCCTGTTCAAGAGTGTTTGTTTTTTCTTCCGGAGCGTTTTCTGCCTCGCTTTTTTCTGTGTCAGCAAGCAGCTCCTTTTTCAGCCATATTACGGCTGCTATTATATGACGGCATACCGAACGTGAGGGACAGCTGCAGGTGCTTTCAGCGATCGGAGATAAAATAACGCATTTTGTATTGTCAATGCTGACATAAGCGGAATCGTCAATATAATTCGCTGTGATCCTTGCCGTTTCAAGATCCTTGTATGCCCGCTTTACAGTACCCTTGTTGCTCAGTCCTGTGAGATATTCGTCATCTGCGCCTGCAAGAGTCTTTTTTAAATTATCCACTGCGTCACCTCCCGCCTACATTATCATTTTGCCAATGTGATCCCCGAGCTGCTCCGGTGTCATAGCGCCTACAAAAGCTCCCATATCAGCAAGCTTCTGACCGAGATTGACATCATATGCAGGATTGGCGTCCCTGTCCAGCGCAGTGAGAAAGACCATTTTACTTCCGCTGCCGATAATATCGCTGCAGCTTTTCAGAAGATGCTGTGAGCTGCCTCCCTCGTAAAGATCCGTGACCACAACATAAATAGTTTCATAAGGGTTGCTGCAAAGTGATTCGCAGTAGTTTACAGCTCCGGCGATATTAGTACCTCCGCCAAGCTGCACCCCCATCAGCACCTCCACCGGGTCATCAGCATAGCCGCTGAGATCCACCACTGAGGTATCGAAGATAACAAGCTTCGTATCTATCATCGGCAGCTTTGCGAAAATGCCTGCCATAACAGCGCTGTATATCACGCTGTCCAGCATCGAGCCGCTTTCATCTACAGCGATGATAACACGCCATTTATTGTATCGTTTTGTACGGCTGCTGAAATAGACATTTTTAAGCACAAGCCGGTCATTTTCACGATCATAATTTTTCAGATTGCGTCTGATGGTCTTTTTTATATCGAGATTTCGCATAGACCGGACATTGCTGGGCATTGAACGGTTAAGCTTGCCGATAAGTGATTTCCGCAGATCGGTCTGCATTTTTTCAGTAAGCTCATCAACGACCTTCCTGATGATCCTTCTTGCTTCTGCCAGTACATCGCTTTTCATAATATTTTTAAACTGCAGAACGGTTTTCAGCAGATCAACATTCGGCTCCATTTTTGAAAGCACTTTTTTATCCGTAAGCAGCTCTGTCAGTCCGAAATGCTCAAGAGCCTGTTTTTCCAGTATTTCTACCGTTCTCTTCGGAAACAGCCGGCGGACCTTTTCGATCCACTGAGCAGCTGCGGGTGCGGATGCGCCTGTACCTGCGGAGCGTTCCGCCCGCATGATCTGTTCGCCGTATTCCATATCATAGAGAAAATCCAGAGTATTTTCCATGCTCATAAATAGCTGTGTCTGCTGCTCTGTTCCATTGAAATCAATATGTCCCTCTGAATTTTTCCCGAGAATGAGCCTCCATTTATTCAGCGTTTCAGGATCAGTCATCATCCCACCCCGTTTCTGTCAGTATTTCCTTTTCCAGCATAGCGCCGGCGGCATAGACCCTGCTGTAAACCGGCATATTACTGCGCAGCTTTTCTGCGCTTCCGTTATGGAGTGAAGCCGCAGCTTCTGCAATGCTGTCGGTCTCATATGGAGAGAAATAGCTGAAAGCGAGACGCAGCTCCGGCAGTACCTCCATAAAATCATTCATATCAAAAGACCGTATAAGCGTATCGGTCATTTTTACAAATTCATCTCCCACAAGAACGATATCTCTTGCAGTGGAAAACAATCCCCGCAGAAAAACAGCTCCCTGCTTCTGCATTTCCTTTGAGCCGGACAGATAAGCCTGCATCGACTGACGGATATCAGCCTTGTAGCTGCTGTCAAAGCCATATAGCAGACCAAGCACCGCTCCGAAAACAGACGGCTCCGGATCAGGCCTTCCGATCATGACTGCAAAGGTATCCCTGAGTATTTCAGATTCATCCGATGACAGCGTTCCATTCACAAGAGAATACATAAGCCTGCAAATGCGTATACATTCATCAGCACGCTCAGGGATCACGTTTATCATATTCGGCAGCATAGAAACAGCCTTGTAGAAGCATTTTTTCAGGAAAAAAGCAGCGCCTGAGCCATCCGCAGAATAAAGCTCCTGAAGCGTTCCCAGCATGTTGAAATAATATAAAGCCTGCCCGACAGAGAAGAAATCCCCGTCAGCAATAATGATATCCTCCATTCTCT
>ONNU01000107.1 GCA_900319255.1 uncultured Eubacteriales bacterium | reverse complement strand
CTTAGTATAATCTGATTTCAAACAAATAGGGGGCGCAGCCCACCTCTTGTGGTTCTCCTCTTTTGTCCGCAGCGGCTTTGCCGCTGCCATGGAAGAAGTCAGCTCGGAATAATTCCATTTCACCCTTACTACCCAACTATACCACGCGAGAGCGAAAGTAAAGCTTTGCTATTTCTGCCCCCGCGATCCTGACACCGGCGGAACGCCGGCGCTGCCGGTTACAAAGTTGTAATTGAAATGTTCGGGGAAAAAGGGTATAATGGTATGGTATTATGGGTCATTGTATAAAGGGCAGTGTTTGTGTCCGGAATTTCATAAAACTGAGGTGAACATATGGAAGAAGTAAAGGATCCCGCAAGAAAAAACAATATCAGACTTACGATCATTGTTGTTACTGCAATTGCAGCTGCGACGGCTCTTATCTGTGTTATCATCCTTCTGTTTTTTAAGTTCGGAAATGATAAAGAGGATATCGACTATACAACAAAGGATATCGCCGATCAGATAATTTCAAGAATGAATTATGACAATCTCTCTGAGATCACCGGCGATAATATCAGTAAATATTATGAGATACCTGACGGCGTTGTGTCGGATTCAACTATGTATATCTCTACACGAACCGATAATTTCACCGAGTTCGCCTGCTTCAAGCTTACCTCCGAGGATAAGGAGGATACACTGCGCAAGGTCATTGAGGATTATATCGACGAAAAAGCCGCTACTTATCAGAATATTAACGAAAAGGCTTACAATGCTGTACATGAAAGCCAGATTTTTACCCATTATCCCTATGTGCTTATTTCAGTCTCTTCTGATAATAATACAGTCAAGTCTGCTTTCGATTCTATGTTTACGGACAAGGTTCTCTCCTCCGCTGCTTCCGGTGAGGCATGATGTTCTGAATAATATGACAATAAAGCATACCCCCGACAGAAGCTTCTGGTTTCTGCCGGGGATTTTTTGCGGATATATGTAACGGGGCTTCGCATTAAAGAAAGCTGAAAGTAAAATAAAAGCCGATGAATTGTTGGATTCACCGGCTTTTTTCCTTTCCGTCCGTCATTTTCTCGCTGCGCTTTGAAAAGACTGGTTTTGTGAGTTGGGTAGTTATAATTTATTCTTTTCTTCCGCTTCCCTCCTCAAGGCAATGTCATCACCTTTGCAAATTATTAAAGTTTCGCCAACCTTTTTAAAGGCTGACGAAACTTTTTAAACTATGACATACCGTTTATCTCAGCATCGCCATAAAATCACTTAATAATGCTTTCTCCGTCCATTTCCTCAGGCTGGGGAAGTCCTAAAAGCTTGAGCATTGTGGGCGCGATATCTGCAAGTCTGCCGCCGTCACGAAGCTCGCAGGGATGATTTACTACGATGAACGGCACAAGATTTGTTGTATGAGCTGTGAAAGGCTCGCCGTCATCATCTATCATCTTATCTGCATTTCCGTGGTCAGCTGTGATGATAGCAATACCGTCCATCTTCTTGACAGCCTTGATAACATTGCCTACACATTCATCAACAGCCTCAACTGCCTTGACAGCTGCTTCAAATACGCCTGTATGACCTACCATATCGCAGTTTGCAAAATTCAGGATAATAACATCGTATTTGCCGCTTTCGATGCGCTCAACAACGTTCTTTGTAACTTCATATGCGCTCATTTCAGGCTGGAGATCATATGTAGCGACCTTTGGAGACGGAATAAGACATCTGTCCTCCCCCTCGCTTACTGCCTCAACGCCGCCGTTGAAGAAGAAGGTTACATGAGCGTATTTCTCTGTTTCAGCAATTCTCAGCTGTGTCAGACCCTTGCGGGAGATATATTCGCCGAATACATTATTGAGCTGCTGGGGCTTGAATGCGATCTCAACATTCGGCATTGTTGCGTCATACTGGGTCATGCAGACATAATTGAGCGGGAAGAAGCCGTTTCTTCTCTCAAAGCCGCTGAATTCAGGATCAACAAATGTACGGGTGATCTCTCTTGCCCTGTCGGGACGGAAGTTGAAGAATACAACGCTGTCGCCGCTCTTGATGGTCGCTCCCTCGACTCAGCCTGCGGGGATAACGGATTCATCGGTCACGCCGTCTTCATAT